>JAFGTX010000255.1 GCA_016938815.1 Clostridia bacterium
AAAATTATCTAAAAATTTCCACTTCAAAAAAGAAACCAACTAAAACAAAAAAAACATTTACAAAACAAAAAATAAGTAGGATAATGTACCTATAAAAACAGAAAAATTGAGAGGAGGTGTATGATGTACGGTCAGCAAAAATATATTTCGGAATTTGAGGCACGCAAGTTGATCTGTCAGATAGGTAAAAGAATGTACGATCGCAACTACGTTGCTGCAAACGACGGGAATATTTCAATTAAAGTTGGTAAAAATACTGTGATCTGTACACCTACAGGGGTGTCAAAAGGTTTCATGACACCAGACATGCTAGTGAAAATCAATATGAAGGGTGAAAAAATTTCTGGGAAGTTGAATCCTTCATCTGAAGTGAAAATGCACTTAAGAGTTTACGAAGAAAATGAAGAGGTCATGGCAGTTACCCATGCCCATCCAGTAGTTGCAACATCTTATGCCATTGCAGGCATCAAATTGGATATGGCAATCTTGCCAGAAGCAGTTGTTCTTCTTGGCAACGTGCCTATTGCAGCTTATGCCACACCAGGTACTCAGGAAGTGCCGGATTCTATAGCGCCTTACTGTAAGGACCATAATGCTGTGTTGCTTGCAAACCATGGTGCGTTAACTTGGGGCAAAGATGTCATAGAAGCATTTCATAGGCTGGAATCCCTTGAACATTACGCGACGATGATGATGTATACGACGCGTGTATTGGGAACCTATAATCAGCTTACATGTGATCAAGTAGGTACATTGGTCGAATTGAGAACCAAAATGGGAATCAATGCTGGAGGGCAACCGGTATGTGCGCCAGAGCCAGTAGCTGGTGAAGCCCCTAAGACAAGGGTGACAGAAGCAAGAGACTATAAAGAAGAAATGATTCAAAATATTGTAGAAAAGGTTACAGAAAAAATTCTGAGCCAAATGAATAAGGGTTAGGAGGTGCTTTATGAGTTCGACGATTTCTGAAAAAGACATTGAGAAAATTGTAGAAATGGTGCTTAAAAATGTAGAACAATTCACTCAAAAAGCACCAGTAGAGTCCCTACCTGTTCAACAAGTTCAAACAGGGGTACCAATCCTTATGATGACCCCTCTTGGTACAATAGGTAACGACGGTGTATTCGATAGAGTGGAAGATGCCATCGATGCAGCATATGGCGCTCAGAAAGAATATGCCAAAGCGTGTACCTTAGAAGATAGGAATCGTATTATTGAAACCATCAGGAAAACGATTTTAGCGAATATAGATGATTTGGCAATGCGTATTTTTACCGAAACGGGGCTTGGTCGTTTAGAAGATAAAGCGGCGAAAGTGATTTTGGCTGCGACGAAAACACCAGGGACTGAGGACATCAAAACCAGCGCATTATCTGGCGATTACGGATTGACCATAGAAGAAATGGGCGCATTTGGATTGATTGGTGCTGTGACGCCTGTTACGAACCCTGCTGAAACGATTATCGGCAATGTGATCTCAATGATCGCAGCTGGAAATGGCGTGGTATTCAATGTGCATCCATCCGCTAAAAATTGTAGCGCTTATGCGGTTCAACTCCTTAATCGGGCGATTGTTTCAGCGGGTGGTCCAGAAAACTTGGTCACTATGGTTAAAGAGCCGACGCTTGAGACAGTTAAAGTGATTTCATCAAGTCCTAAAGTTAATTTAATGGTGGGTACAGGTGGCCCTGCTCTTGTCAAAGCACTTTTAAGTTCTGGTAAGAAGGCAATTGGCGCTGGTGCAGGTAATCCACCGGTTATCGTTGATGGTACAGCGGATTTGGCATTAGCGGCTCGAAGCATTCTTGAAGGCGCTTCTTTCGACAACAACATCCTATGCATTGCCGAAAAAGAAATTTTTGTTCTGGACAGTGTGGCGGATGAATTGATTTATGAATTTTTAAAACTTGAGACCCATATGCTAACGAAGGATGAATTAGAACATGTCATGGCATTGACACTGGTTGCGGATGAAAAAATCGGCGCGAAAAGTTGCAGTATGGGTGTTCAAAAAGAATATCATGTGGCTAAAGCGTGGGTTGGACAGGATGCATCAAAGATTATGGCAGCTATTCAAAAGCCAATGGATCAAGTGAAGTTGCTTTTGTGTGAAGTGTCTATGGACCATCCATATGTGCAGTTGGAACAGATGATGCCGGTGCTACCGATTGTTCGAGTGAAGACTTTTGAAGAAGCGGTTGAGAAGGCTGTCGAAGCAGAACATGGCAATAGACATACAGCATCGATTTTCTCTAGAAATGTGGACAACATGACAACGTTTGCCAAAGCCATTAACACGACGATCTTTGTAAAAAATGCTGCAACTTTGGCAGGTGTCGGCTTTAAAGGTGAAGGTTGCACGACTTTTACCATCGCAGGCCCAACAGGTGAGGGTATCACTTCTGCAAGAACATTTACGCGCGTAAGACGTTGCGTCCTTGCTGAAGGTGGCTTCCGAATCATATAGGTGATGACTATGAAGAAAAAAGCAGTGGGTTGTCTGGAGGTACTTGGCTATAGTGTCGCTTTAGATGCGATGGATAAGGCACTTAAGGCAGCAGATATAAAGATACTAGGTATAGATTGCAATAATCCGAAATCGGGGGATCGTGCAGTGATACCAAACGTTTTCCAAGTTAAATTTACAGGTGATGTTGACCATGTGAAGACAGCACTGGATGTAGCGAAACAGACAGCACGCTCCTATCTTTCGGAAGAAGACGTGCTGACACATATAATTCCAGGTATGGCGGAAGGTCTTGAAAGTCTTTTGACCATCGGGAAAGTAAAAAAAAGATGGAGGTAATGAAAGATGAAAGCATTAGGAATTATCGAAACAAGAGGTCTTGTAGCAATGATCGAAGCAACGGACGCCATGGTGAAATCAGCAAATGTAGAAATATTAGGCACAGAAAAAATTGGATCAGGACTTGTATCTGTTATGGTAACAGGTGAAGTTGGTGCAGTGAAAGCGGCTGTTGAAGCAGGTGCTGAAAGTGCACAAAGACTTGGTGAAGTAGTTGCTGTACACGTGATTGCAAGACCAAGTGAAGAGGTTAAATCAGTATTGCCACTATTAAAGTAGGTGAAGGATTTGAGAAAAATTGAAGCGTTAGGTGTCATTGACACCCTGTATTTTACAATCGCAACTGAAATTCTTGACGAATCCTTGAAGATGGCAGATATTGAATTTCTTCATAAGGAATCGGCATTGGGTGGAAAGCTGGTAACGCTTTTTATTGCGGGTTCAGTGGCCAGTGTCACCGAAGTCATTGAATTTGTGAATCGTCTCAAGGAGACCACTCATAAAGAATATATAAAAAATGCAATTGTCATCAGCAGACCCCATGAAGGGATATTAGAGTATATCCTTTCACCGGAAGAGGAGGCGATATCAAATGGCAGTGAAAAATAAGGAGGTAATCATTAAGATGGAAGCATTAGGAATGATTGAAACGAGAGGTTTGACAGCAGCGATCGAAGCGGCTGATACGATGTTAAAAGCGGCAGATGTCAAAGTGCTTGGCACAGAAAAAATCGGATCAGGTTTAGTATCTGTTATTATTCAAGGCGATGTTGGTGCGGTAAAGGCAGCGGTTGAAGCTGGTGCTGAAAGCGCTTCAAGACTTGGCGAAGTTGTAGCGGTACATGTGATTCCAAGACCAAGTGCAGAGGTTAAAAAAGTATTACCAATTATCGGGTAATAACTTATGAATGAGCAAAAGGATTTAAAACAGACCATTATGGCCATGATTGTTGATGAATTGAAAAACTACGACATCCAAGGTGTGACATCATCAGAGACAAAATATCATGTGCCGGTATCTATTTCCGCTCGTCATCTACATGTTAGCCAGGAAGATCTAGAACGCCTTTTTGGATCAGGGCATAAGCTTACGATATTCAAGCAAATTTCCCAGCTGGGACAATTTGCAGCTGAGGAAAAAGTAACCTTAAAAACAGATAAGGGTGAAATAAAAAATGTGCGCATCCTTGGTCCGATTAGAGCTCAAACGCAAATAGAACTGTCAAAATCCGAATGTCGGCAATTAGGATTGCCAGGCATCGTAAGAAATTCAGGTGATTTAAAAGGTTCGCCAGGTTTGATCATTGAAGGGCCAATGGGCAGTGTTTACTTGCAGGAAGGGGTCATTATCCCTGACCGTCATATCCATATGACACCTGCTGATGCAGTGGCATATGGTGTTGTTCATGGTGAAAAGGTAAGTCTGGAAATAGACGGTCCAAAAGGTGGACGTTTAGATGAAGTTACAATTCGCGTATCGGATAGGTATCAGCTGGATACTCACATCGATACGGATGATGCCAATGCCTTTCTCATAGAGCAAGGTACATGGGCGAAAATTGTAAAAAAAGGAGACGCTTATGAAACTGGGAACCGTTAAAGGAAGTATTGTATCGACAAGAAAGTGTTCAAAGCTCGTTGGATATAAACTACTCTTGATTGAACCTTATTATGGAGACTCGAAAGAAATTTTCGTCGCGGCAGATAGATTAGGTGCCGGCGAAGGAGAAATAGTATTAATTACAACTGACTATTCTGTTCAGGCATCTCTTGAACAAGAGACGCCGATTGATGCTCTTGTTGTTGGAATTGTGGATCATCCCCCCGTTAAATAAAGGAACGCAGAGGCTTTGAAGATGGGGCGACAACATCGCCCCCCTAGACGTTCCGAAAGGTGGTTGAATAATGGAAAAAAGCATAAAGGTACTGGCAGTAGGTGACCCTGCTGTAGCAGTTTACGTGAATGAATCATTTAAAATTTTGGAGCAGTTTACAGAGGCGACAGGATATCCCGTGCTATTTGATATCGTCCCTTGGGAAAATTACTATGATACTTTGATGAAGAACTTGCAAAGTGACCATAGCTCCTATGATGTGGTCATGGTTGCAGGACATTTTTGGCTAAAGGATTTCGTATCCAGTGGTTATCTGGAAGCGCTTTCGCCATTGGATGAAGATGTGCTTCCTGTCATTCGTCAGGAAATGATGATTGAGGGCAAAACCTTTTTAGTGCCATCATTTTGTGATGGACATCTCGTACTTTATCGACCTTCTATTCTTGAACCGATTTTCGGAAAGATCAGTGAATGCATTACAACCGATGAATATGGCGTTATGGCGGCAAAATTGGGTGAGAATGCCATTGCAATGAAAGCACATCCATCGGAGATTTTTTTAGATTTCCTGCCCTTTTTACGTGCGGAGGGTGTCGAACCCTTTGCGGCGGACGGCAGTGTCAACGTAAATAGACCGGAAGCGGTAGAAGCGCTTAAGGCTTACATTGCCTTGAAGGTATTTGCGCTTCAAGGTACTGAAGAATTTGGGAATGAAGGCGTCAAAGAAGCCTTTCAACATAAAAAATGTGCAATGATGGTCACTTGGGGTGGACAAATTGGAGAAGTCCTCAGCCCATCTTGTGAATCAATCGAAGATGTAGGGTTTGCAGCCTTTAAAACCGCGTGGAACGTTACTTGGAGTTTTGGTATTCCAAAATCAGCATCGGATAAAGAGGCGGCAGAAAAGCTTTTGAGCTATCTAGGTAGCAGTTCGGTAGATCGATTGGTCGGTGGCTTTGCAGGTTCTCCAGTGAGAAAATCCACATACGAACTGGATCGAGCGGTTTACCCATGGTATGACATCCATTTGAAATTGATAGAAGAATATGCAAAACCTTTGCCATCGCTAAATAATTTTGGTGCAATGGCAGGTCATTTATACGAACAGGTTTATTTGGCATTTACCGGAGAGAAGACAGCGGAAGAAGCTTTACAAGCTGCCCAGGTAGCGATAGAGAAGGTGAAATAATGAAAATTGTCATAATTGGAGGTGTAGCGGCAGGCATGTCTGCTGCTGCAAAAGCAAAACGTATTGATAAAAATACAGAGGTCATTGTTTATGAGAAAGGACCGGTACTGTCTTATGGTGCTTGCGGATTACCTTATTATGTTTCCGGCGCCAATGACGATTACCGACGCATGATTATGCGGACCCAGGACGATTTCGATAAACAAGGTATCGTGACGAAGTTGCATCATGAAGTCTTAAAGGTCAATACAGAAGAGAAGCACGTTATGGTAAAGGATTGGCTTTCTGGACAAGTTTTTATTGAAAGCTATGACAAGTTGATGCTTGCCACAGGTGCACGACCAATCACACCAAACCTTCCGGGTGTTGAACTTGATGGGGTTATGGAGTTGAAAACCTTGCAGGATGGCATCAATATGCGCCAGAAGGTGATGGATCCAAATATTAAGAATATTGCCATTGTTGGCGCGGGTTATATCGGTATTGAACTTGCAGAGGCAATGGTTGAACTTGGAAAACAAGTTCAGGTCATTGAGTTTAGTGATAGAATCTTGAGATCCTTTGACAAAGAATTCAGCGATATGGCTGAGCAAGAGTTAAGAAACCACGGTGTAGCCCTTCATTTAAGTGAAGGGGTAAAAGCGATTCGTGGCAATGGCAAAGTCAATGCCGTTGAAACAGACAAAGGCGTTTATCCAGCAGACCTTGTGATTTTAGCCATTGGCGTAAAACCCAATACGGAATTCTTAAAGGATTCTGGTGTTCAGCTGACAAAGCGTGGCGCCATTATCATTGATCGAGAAATGAAGACAACAGTGCCGGATGTCTATGCTGCAGGAGATTGTGCAACGGTCTATCATGCTGTCAAAGAGGAAAACGATTTTATCCCTCTTGGTACAACGGCAAACAAATGTGGTCGTATCGCCGGCAGTAATATGATGGGACACAAAGAGAAATTCATGGGTACTTTAGGCTCAGCGGCCATCAAAGTACTTGGTATAGAACTTGGAAGAACGGGACTCAGTGCCGAAGAGGCTGCAGCTCAAAGGATTGATTTTGGTACTCAGCTGGTAACCTCCTATAACCATCCACCCTATTATCCAAACCAGGCTCCAATTCATATCAAGTTGATTTATGAAAAGAGGACCCATCGCTTGTTAGGTGCTCAGGCGGTTGGAGGGGAAGGTACAGTTCTTCGAGTCAACAGCATGGCAATTGCGATTCAAAATCATATGACGACAGAGGCGCTTGGCATGGTGGACCTCATTTACGCACCGCCTTTTGCGGGTGTATGGGATGCGATTCATATTGCAGCAAATGCAGTAAAGTAGGTGACGTATGAACAAACTTGTAAGTTTAAAAGAAGCGGTTTCAAAAATTCAAGACGGCATGACTGTCGGGATTGGCGGCAACGTGTTGCATAGAGCGCCGATGGCCTTTCTCAGAGAGGTGGTTCGTTCCGGTAAGAAACAGTTAAAAGCAATTAAAACGGCAGGCGCCCATGACGTAGACCTGCTCGCAAGAGCCGGAGCACTGTATTCGGTGGATGCGGGTTTTATCAGTTATGAAACGACTTATGGCCTTGCCAGATATTATAGAAAAGGGGTCGAATCGGGTCTTATTAAAGGCAATGAACATGCCTGCTATACCGTGATGTGTGCCCTACGAGCGGCAAAATCGGGTGTTGGATTTATGCCGATCAAAGGTCTTCAGATCAGTGATCTGATTGACGTTAATGATTATTTCAAACGTGTTGCAGATCCATTTACAGGTGAAGCGGTGACTGTCGTAAAAGCGATTGCACCGGATGTAACCATCATTCATGTTCAGGAATGCGATCGGGAAGGCAATTGTCTGATCTACGGTCCGAAATTTGATGATGTACTGATGGCAAAGGCTTCAAAAAAGATTATTGTAACGGCAGAAAAGATTGTGGATGAACAAAAAATAAGAAGAGATCCCTCTGCTGTAGCGCTACCGGGTTTCTTAGTGGACTGTGTGGTCCATATACCAAAAGGTGCGCAGCCGTGTAGCGTGTTCGGGCTGTATGATATCGATGATGCGGCGATAAGAGGTTTCCTTAAAGACGATAGCAGAGAAGCATTCGATGCTTACATGAAACGATATGAACGTCAAGACCAATTCCAATCCTGGGAGGTGAAGCAATATGGCTTATAAGTGGCAAGAGCGGTCAAGTGCTCAGGAAGCGGATTTTATGATTGCAACCATTGCCCATCTGTTAGAAGATGGTGAAAGAGCCTTTCACGGTGTCTCATCTCAACTACCGATGGTAGCGATGAAACTGGCAAAAGCCATGTATACGCCAAACTTGACGCTGCTGAACATTCCGGGTGGCGTAAATTCCAAGGAAACAAAGCTGTCGGATTACAGTTCCGCGAGTAATGAGCTCTGGAAACTGTCAGAAGGCACTTTTCCCCTAGAGGACATATTCGATTTATCCATGCGTGGTGGTTTGGATGTCGCCTTTCTCAGTGGTGTACAGTTTGATATGCATGGTCATATCAATGCGTCGGTGATCGGAGATTATCACAAACCTAAGGTAAGGTTGCCAGGTGGTGCAGGTAGTGCCGTGCTTATACCGACGGTAAAAAAAGCCATCATATGGCGTACCAAACATGATTTAAAGACCTTTGTACCTAAAGTCGATTTTGTAACGACAAAGGGTAACCTTTATAAAATTGTGACACCGCTTGCTCTTTTCGGTGTGAGAAATGGTCAGCTGGTTCTGGAAGGCAAGCATCCTGATGTCACATATGAAGCATTACAGACTCAAACAGGATTTTCACTGGATTTCACCCAGTGTAGAGATTTGCCACTTCCAACGGCAAAAGAA
>JAFGTX010000256.1 GCA_016938815.1 Clostridia bacterium
CGCGCTTAATCGCTTTAGGATTGGGTATACATTTAATAGAAGAAGGTGAGATTATGGACGTACGTATTAATAGCTATCGTCCAGCAACAATCGCCTCTCGACAAGTTGTCAACCAGACTAAAAAAATTGACAACGGGCAAGATGACAAGTCTAAAGAGAAGACGTTAAAAGTGCCAGATAAGAAAAAGGAAGAAACAAAGCAGCGCATAGACACTTATGCCGCTTACCGGAAGCGAAAGTATGCTGAACGCATCAAAACACGATTTGATTTGTTCCTATAATTGGAAAACCAACAGCCGAAAGGCTGTTTTCTTTTGAAAAAGTGCCTATTTGTCTTGTTTATAAATAGGTGCACATGTATAATGCTTAGTGAAGACTTTAAAATTGAATAGAGAGGTGTCATATGTTTAATGAAGTGGCCGACCGATTATCTTCGGCGGCAGTTGGAAAGGTTGATAAGTTAAAGGGGAGCTTATCAAGGTATCTTGTTCTTTCGATGATGGCAGGAGCATATGTCGGTGTAGCAGTTTTGTTACTGGTTACCATTGGCGGCGCAGTGGGTGCATCACCTTATAAGGGTGTGATGTTCGGTGTGGCTTTTGGTGTGGCTTTGAGTCTTGTCATGATGACGGGTGCAGAGCTCTTTACAGGTGCCAACATGATCATGGTTGTGGGTGCGCTGGATCGTAAAGTGACTTGGCTGGACACGATTAACGTATGGGTTGTCTGCTATATAGGCAACTTCATAGGTAGTTTTTTGTTGGGCTGGATGTTTGTCCAAAGCGGCTTGGCACATGGTGCTACCGGTGATTTTATTTTAGGCCTTGCAGCGAAGAAGATGCATGGCGAGTTTTTTGAACTGTTCTTTAGAGGCATACTATGTAACATTTTAGTATGTGTAGCTGTATACATTTGTTATCGCATCAAGGATGATACGGCTAAATTGATTATGATTTTCTGGTGTCTATTTGCCTTTATTACATCCGGTTTTGAGCACTGTGTGGCAAATATGACAACTTTTTCGATGGCGTTAATCATGCCAGGAAGCACGCTTACTGTAGCGGGCATGGTGCATAACCTGATTCCGGTAACGCTTGGTAATATTGTAGGCGGTGGTTTCTTTATGGGCGCTGGCTATTGGTTCGTAGGCAATAAAAAATAAACGGGTTTTAAGGTCTTTATCAAGAAGGCATTCGCAGTCATTTGCGGATGCCTTTTTTTATGGTACAATGGTTGCGTTTATAGTGCACTTAAAAGCGCGTGGTTGAGGAGGCGAAAGCATGCAGCAGTCGATTATAGAGAAGGTTGAAGCGATTAGAGAGGCAGTCATTGGTGACAGGCGTTCCTTTCATCAGTATCCAGAACTGGGCTGGATGGAAATCAGAACAGCTGCTTTGGTAGCGGAAAAATTAGAGGTTTTAGGTTTTGAATTGAAGATCGGAAGAGAAGTCCTCATTGCAGAGGATCGGATGGGACTTCCAAAAGCATCAGAACTGGAGGCAGCTTACGCGCGCGCTTTAGATCAAGGTGCCAGTCCGCTTTACATAGAAGGATTAAAAGACGGCTTTACGGCTCTTATTGGCATTCTACGGTGCGGAGAGGGTCCAACGATTGCTATGCGCTTCGATATGGATGCTTTACCGGTAACAGAGGCTCATGAGCCCGGTCATCATCCCTTTGATGCAGGATTTGCTTCTGTTAACTCAGGTGTGATGCACGCTTGTGGTCACGACGGACATACAGCTATGGGATTGGGTGTGGCAAGGGTGATTGCGTCTCTAAAAGAGCACTTGAAAGGTACTTTCAAATTAATTTTCCAGCCTGCGGAGGAAGGGGTGCGCGGTGCGAAGGCCATGGCCCATTCAGGTGTTTTAGATGACGTGGATTACTTGATTGGCGCTCATATCGGAATCGAGGCAGATTCCAGCGGCACCCTCCATACAGGCATGCATGGTTTTTATGCGACCTCTAAAATGGACATCCGATTTAAAGGTATTCCAAGTCACGCGGGGATACATCCGGAAGGCGGCAAAAACGCCCTACTTGCAGCGGCAACAGCCAGTCTTCAGATGCATGCCATTCCGAGACACAGCGACGGTGTGACACGAATCAACGTCGGTAAACTGGAAGCAGGCTCGGGCAGAAATGTCATTCCGGAAGATGCACTGATGCTGGTTGAAACTCGAGGGGGTAATTCATTCCTCAATAACTATATGGTGGATCAAGTCACCCATATAGTAAAGCATGTCGCAGCCCTATACAGTGTCGATTACAGCATAGATACCGTAGGTTATGCGGAGAATGCCAGTAGCGATGAAAA
>JAFGTX010000257.1 GCA_016938815.1 Clostridia bacterium
GGAGAAAATAATGCTGGGAATGGCGATGTTCAATATTGCTATTACGATGTCCAGATGGCAGGGTATTTCGGTGGAATTGGCTCAAGTCATTATCCTAGTGACGATACTATGAATCATATAGAGGGGAAAATGACGGCGGACATGCTGGGCGACTTGTTCGGTGATATGACTCACTGGACAACGGACAGTAACCTTTATCCCCGTATTGCAGACCCTTCTGATTTAAATTTTGATATGGACACGACGGATGTGGCATATGTTTCAACAGCACCAATAGATTTAGATCCTAATGAATGGATTGCAAAAGTAACAAAGAATTTTACCGTTTGTACAGATCACGGGGTTTCTTGGACGTCAGAAGACTCTGATTTAATCAGCATCACAGGTAGCAATGCGACTGTTTTGAAGGGGGATTTTTTTACATACCCTGATGGTATAACTCTGACAGCCAGCTTAAATGAGGCTTTCAAAAATGTCTATTATGTCAACCCTATCAGCGCTGATACCGATATTACAAGTATCCTTTCTCAAAGTATCACAGCAGGCAGTGAGGAGGGGACATCAACAGATCCGCTGACGGCATCTATAAGCGTGGCAAATTCCGTTTCTTCTGTTGCAGAGGCAGATATAGTCGTAGGACTACCCTATGACACCCGAGTAGATTTCTATGGGACAGACAGCACCTTTACAACAACTGAAGAAGGAAGTGCTGGATTAACAGAAGGTGATACGACAACTGTCTATATCAAAGTAACGGCGCAGGATGGCGTGACGGTTGCCTACTATGCCGTTGCAATAACGAGAGCAACTGGCGTGAGTTATTCCAATTTCTTAATTACAAAATCATCACCCGATGATAGCAGTAGCGCAACAAGCTATTATTACGTATATGCTGGGAATTCTTCCGAATCTTTATCGTCTTTTGCAGGCAGTAGTGCACATGCTGTATCAAATACAGCCTATTCGACGGTAGATCTCGCACTGACTGATATAATTGATTCGGCATCCAATGCTACCGTGCTCTATTTTGCGGATACCGGCAATACTTTTGAAAATGCAAGTGGCACTTTGGATATTGGAAATAAGTGGATTAGATTGATTTCCGGAACATATACGATTAAGGGTGCGGTAAAGACTACCGGAAGTCTATCGGGTAATGGATTATTTAGTCTTGATGGTGCTTCGCTTATAATCGACGGTGCTATGATTGAGAGTGCCGACCATGGAATAAGCAATACTGGAGATGGTAGTGTTACCGTAAATAGTGGAACAATTAACGCTTCATCGAGTGCGATATGTTTTACAGCTGAAAGTAGCGGAAATCTTACGGTACATGACGGTACGATTTTTGGTACAAGCTTTGCAATATACGCTACTGGCTCTGGTCATATTATTGTGAACAGCGGCACAATTACCTCCGAGAATGATACAATATATCTCGAAGCTGGAAGTAGTGGAAATCTTACCATAAACGGCGGTGAAGTATTATCAAGCGGCACTTCAGATGCGAAGGCAATTTGTGTGGACGGTTCGGGTGATTTAACCATAACCGGTGGAAAAATATACAGTCCTTGCGATTTGGCAGTAGATTACCATGGTAGTGGCAGTTTGGTAATTTCAGGAGATTTGTGGAATGATACGGATCAAACGGGTACATTGTTGTCAACTGACGGTAGTGAAGATTACGGGTTGATTATTGGTAGTGATGTTAAAAACGCGGAAATTAAAGGCGGTACATTGCTATCTAAAAGTATAGCTGTGTACACAAGCGGAAATATCTCCATTAGCGGGGGATTGATTAATACGACCGGTAGTATGCCCGCCCTTTGCGTTGATGAGGGAAAAGCGACGATCACTGGCGGTACAATAATGAATAGTAATGTGAATACTAACCTTGATATTTCCAATGTGGAGGCTCTAAAGTTCCCAGGAACAATACTCCTTGTAAGTATGGAGGGTGAAACTACAGAGTTATATATCAGTGGTGGCACGATCACAAATACAGCTGAAACAGGCTACGCTATCGCCAATTGTTGTGTTATTCCAGGAAATGATAGTTACGTATACCTTAGCGGGACACCTAGCATCACAGGCAATACAGCAACGGTTTATTCGTATAACAATATCTATGCCAATGATGGAAATGATACGGATTACACCGGTTCACCTGTATCACTTTTTTACAGCGATGATATAGTGGCGAGTACGACAGTAGCTGTGAGTGGTGTAAACCCTGATACTAACGCTAGCCGGTTCTCACTTAAAAATGAAGGTTATTCTCTTCAGCTTTCTGGAACAGATCTTATTATAAATGAAGGTTCAAGTTTAAGCAGTGATTCAAGTTTGACGACTGTACTAGGTAAAGCAATTTCAACGGAAGGTGTGGGTGGCACAGTCGCATTCCCAATAACAACATCTATCAGCGTGGCAAATTCAGTTTCTAGTGTTTCAGCAACGGACATCGTAGGAGCAGATGATGCTACAGTAGAATTCTATGGTATAGACAGTACCTTTACAACGACAACAGGTGCAGCAGTGAGTGTTGCATTACCAGCAAGCTCGACTACAAGCGTCTATATAAAAGTAACAGCGCAGGACGGTGATACAACAGGCTACTATGCCGTTGAAATAACAAGAGCCGCGGCTGTTAGCAGTGATTCCAGTTTGACAACTGTACTAGGCAAAGCGATTTCAACGGAAGGTGTGGGTGGCACAGTAGCATTCCCAATAACAACATCTATAAGTGTGGAAAATTCAGTTTCTAGTGTTTCAGCAACGGATATTGTAGGAGCAGATGATGCTACAGTAGAATTCTATGGTACAGACAGTACTTTTACAACGACAACGGGTGCAGCGGTGAGTGTTACATTACCAGCAAGCTCGATTACAACCGTCTATATCAAAGTAACAGCGCAGGATGGTGATACAACAGGCTACTATGCAGTCGGAATAACAAGAGCTGCGGCATCAAGCAGTAGCGGATCAAGTCGTAAGAAATCAAGTGATGAAAGTTCCAATGACGATAAAATTGTTTCTACACAGTCTAATCAGACAACAATGGCGGTCATCGTCAATGGAGAAATACAAAAAGCAGGTAGAGAGAAAACATCCATTCAAGATGGCAAAACGACGGTGACTGTAGAGGTGGATAATAAGGTAATTGAGGCTAAAATTGATGAGGCTATTAAGAATAACACGCTGGGAACAGGGAATGTTATCCAAGTGCCAGTATCAGATACTAAATCAGCTGTAGTGAAGGTTGAATTAACTGGTGATATTGTTAAGAAGCTCGAAACCAATACATTTGATGTGTCGGTCAAGCGTGAGAATATAGAATACATCATTCCTGCTGAAGAATTTACCATCAGTACGGTTGCCAAAAATCTTGGCATTTTAGAAAAGGACTTGGGTAATATCAAAGTTGAAGTGCAGATTACAAAATTAGACCAAAATGTAGTTGATAAGTATAATGAGGTCGCCAAAGCAAATGGTGCCGAATTTGTATTTCCACCGGTCGCTTTTGACGTAGTGGCAAAGACTACAAAAGCTGATGGAACTTCAAGTGAAGTTGAAATTAGTAAATTTAGCAACTATGTTGAAAGAGTGATGGAGATTCCAGCAGGAGTAGATCCTAGTAAGATTACCACAGGCGTTGTGTTCAATCCAGATGGCACCTACAGTCATGTACCAACAGAAGTTTATCAAAAGGATGGCAAGTGGTATGCAAAACTCAATTCACTGACAAATTCCAATTACTCCGTAGTATGGAATCCAGTTACTGTGAAGTCTGTCGAAAACCATTGGGCTGAAGATGCCGTCAACGACATGGCATCAAGACTTGTCATCTTTAATCCTGAGAGTTTTGAACCTAATAAAGCCATCACA
>JAFGTX010000041.1 GCA_016938815.1 Clostridia bacterium
AGTCGTTCGTTTTATCTTTGAATCGTATAATCAAGGCAAGGGTGCCCGCCTCATTGGAAAGGAATTAAAGGACAAAGGCTATAAGACCAAAAGAGGAAGTACCAATTGGCCTGATAGTACCATTAGAGGTATTCTAAAGAATGAAAAATATATGGGTGATTTACTCCTAGGGAAGACGTTTACTGTTGATCCAATAACCAAGCAGCGCCTTGATAATATGGGAGAAGAAGAAAAGTATTACATCAAAGACCACCATGAACCCATTGTCAGTAAAGAGACCTTTGAAAAGGCCCAAGCCATAAGAAGCAAACGTAATTGTAATATGGAAAAAGGGCGGTTAAAGCGTTATAGCAGACAGTATACTTTCAGCAGTAAAATTGAGTGTGGCTTTTGTGAAACTACTGTTGGTAGACGGGCATGGAATTCAGGCACCAAGAGTAAAAAAGTGGTTTGGCATTGTATAAAATCCAGTAAACACGGCAAGAAACATTGTCCTGACAGCAAGGGTATTCAAGAAGTTGTTATTGAAGAAACCTTTGTAAAAGTCTTTAATGAAATGTGTCAGTATAACAGAGAAATCATAGAAGAGTTTATAGCAACCATTGAAAGCGCCTTAAGTGAAAGCACCAGCAAAAAAGAACTAACAACACTTAATAAAGAACTGAGTAAGGTGGAAGATAAAATTAAGAAGCTGATTGATCTTCATCTTGATGGCGCTATTGATCGTGAAAATTATGATAACAAGCTTCTTGAACTTAATACGGATAAAGAACGATTGATCAAAGAAACCAATGAACTTTCATTAACTGCTAGTGAAGAAAAAGAAATGAAAACAAGGCTTAAAAGCTTTAGAAAGTACTTTGATTCTAATAAGCCCCTTAAGAAGTTTGATGCTGATGTTTTTGAGTCTATAGTGGAGAAAATTATACTAGGTGGCATTGATGATAAAGGTAAAAAGGACCCACATCAATTGACTTTTGTATTTAAAACTGGACCTAAATCGTCGATTACTATGGGCAAAGAACCATATTCCCAATTATCACCCGACACACGTTGAGACGGTTGTACAACTACAACGCTAAAACCCTTGATTTTACTAGAGTTTAGGCACTTTTATGACGTCTTTAGTTTTAGCAAAAATAGCGAAAATTACCACCCAAAAGACCTAAAAAGGAGTATCAAAATCAAAATCGCAATATGACCTGGTACGTGGGAACGCGTCTACCAGCAGAAGATTTTGAGATTGAAAAATGGAAATTTAAATACTATAAAAACCTGAATTCATTACTTGAGTTCAGGTTTTTATAGTATTTAAAGATTATATCTATCTAGCACCCAACTATTTTCAAAAGCCATTTTGTATATTCTGTTGGTACTATGAGTTTTGGACGAAGGAATTTGATATGAAGTTTCGTAGTTAAGTTTTTTCATTAATTCAATAATATATTTTCTTAAAATCAGTGATTGTGAAATAACATCATTATTGTTGCTCATATCAAAAGTAGTTTCAGATAAATCATTGTTTTATAATCATTGATGATAGTTTTGGTAAATATTGCTCTTCGCTAGTATTATTTCCTAACTCTAGGATAACATCACCTGAGTTTATAACTATCGTAGAGGTCGATTTGTCATCAGAAACGTTAACTGTACCTATCTTCTTTTGTTTGATTGGGATAAGCGGAACAAATGTTGTTTCTTCATCGCTCGATTCATTGATAATAGATGCTCAAATTAAAGTTTTTCAAGTGCCTTGAATTATTATAATTCTAGGATAATAGTATTGATTTTTTGAAAAGGTACGCACTATTTACCGTTTAACTGGATTCTATCACTTTTATGGTAGAAAGGTGATAGACTTAACGCATCTCACCTTATGGGTGCATTATAGATAATTGTTCCTGTTCATTCGTTATTGAATATAATATACTGTTATTGGCAGAATAATTAAAATAATTACAAGGAAGTTAAACAATGTCTTTTGATTATGAAACACTGGAATTACTTCGTAAAAACCATCCTTCATGGAAATTATTGAATGCTCAGCATGCGCCTTTCATCGCCAGCTTCCTACATCGGGTTTTTCTAGTACCTAATATCCGTATGATGGCTCAATCTGACTTGAAAGAAGCACTTGAGGACGAACTGTTTGTCCTGCGGGAAAAACAGGGTTCAGAAGCTTTTAAGGGGACATCACAAAGCTATTTGAATGATTGGGCTGAAAATGATAAGGGATGGTTGCGAAAGTTCTACATTGATGGTACAGATGAACCCTACTTTGACGTTACACCCGCAACGGAAAAAGCGATAACCTGGCTTGCAAGCCTAACGCAAAGAGCTTTTGTTGGCACAGAATCCCGTTTACTTACGCTGTTTGAGTTATTAAGGCAGATGAGTGAAGGTAGCGAGGTGGATCCGCAGGTACGAATGGCAGAATTGCATAAACGGCGTGATGCAATTGACTATGAAATCGAACAGCTTGCTACCGGACGTATTTCGATTTTAGATGACTCTGCCTTAAAAGACCGTTTCCAGCAATTTTTGCAATTGGCTCGCGATTTGCTAACAGATTTTCGCGAAGTAGAACATAATTTTCGTGAATTAGATCGTCGCGTGCGCGAACGTATCACCTTGTGGGAAGGCTCGAAGGGGAAGTTGCTCGAAGAGATTATGGGTGAACGTGATGCAATTGCTGATTCCGATCAGGGAAAGAGTTTTCATGCCTTTTGGGATTTTTTGATGTCTCAATCGCGACAGGATGAATTCAGTAAAATGATTTATCAGGTGTTGTCTTTGGAACCTATTCGCGAAATGCAGCCTGGCAACCGAATGCATCGAGTTCATTATGATTGGTTGGAAGCGGGAGAACATACCCAACGGATGGTGGCTCGTCTTTCTGAACAACTTCGTCATTTTCTGGATGATAAGGCATGGCTTGAAAATAGGCGTATCATGGACATTTTAAGAAGTGTTGAAAGCCATGCCATTGCCCTTCGGGATCATCTCCCGGATGGACCCTTCATGGAAATAGCAGATATGTATGCAAGCATTGAGTTGCCCTTGGAGAGACCACTTTATAAGCCGTCGATAAAACCAGTTATAGCAGATTTGCTTATTCAAAATGGTCATGCAGACGTGGATGTGGCAGTCCTTTACCAGCAGGTAGTCATTCATAAAGCAGGGCTTCAGGCGCACATCAGGCATGAACTTAACTCGAATAACCAAATCAGCCTTTCGGAGATAATCAATCGCCATCCTTTACAACATGGACTAGCGGAACTGGTGACATATCTCCAAATTGCAGCATCCACCGATTCGATTATACAAAGGACTGTTGTGGACGAGGAAACCAAAGAGTTAGTTTATTGGCAAACAGAAAACGGACTTCAGCGCCAGGCGGTTTTACCGCGAATCATTTTTGTAAGAGGGGGAATGTGATTATGAGTACCTATGGTGGCGACGCTGAATTTTTAGAGGGAAATGAAATTTCGGGAGCCATAGTCACTCTGCTCAAAGGAATTCTCTATCGAGAGGATAACCCAGCAATATGGCGCAGCTTATGGGAGCATCAAGCGGATATTTCAGATTATGTCTCTGTGATGGGATTGGCATTGATGGTGGATGAGGCAGAGGGCTATGCGTATTTAAGATCACTTGAAAAAGAGGATGAAGGCGGAGTGTCCACTATTCCGAGGCTGATTTCTAGACGACAGCTTTCCTATTCGGTCAGTCTTCTTCTAGCATTATTGAGAAAAAAGTTGGCGGAGTTTGATGCAGGGGTCAGTGATACTCGTCTCATTATTACACGGGAAGAAGTCGTTGAAATGATTCGCATTTTTCTGCCACATGGGAGCAATGATGTCAAGTTGATTGATCAAATCGACACGACATTGAATAAGATAGTAGATCTGGGCTTTATAAGACGTTTGCGTGGCCAGGGAAATACATTTGAAGTACGTCGTGTCATCAAATCCTTTGTAGATGCACAGTGGTTGACTGAGTTCGATGAGAGGCTTGCAGAATATGAACAGCAAATAGCTGGAAAGTGGGATGGTGCAAATGATGTCTGAACAAATGTTAATGGAAATGCTCAGCGATGACAAGTTGGCAGGTTTTCGTTTAAAAAGGCTTGAGGTTTATAATTGGGGTACATTTACTGAAAATGTATGGACCATGGACCTACAAGGGAAAAATGCTTTGCTGACAGGCGATATCGGTTCAGGAAAATCAACGTTGGTCGATGCAGTCACTACGCTTCTTGTCCCTAGTCAGCGAATAGCCTATAACAAAGCGGCTGGATCGGATAACCGAGAGCGGTCCCTCCGTTCTTATGTTCTGGGCTATTATAAGTCTGAACGTCAAGAGTCTGTCGCTACGGCAAAACCTGTGGCGCTGCGGGATATGAAGAGTTATTCTGTCATACTCGGGGTATTTTACAATGTTGGTTATGATAAAACCGTCACATTGGCTCAGGTATTCTGGATGAAGGACGTTTCTGCACAGCCGGCTAGACTTTTTGTCGCATGTGAACAGGATTTATCCATCACCCATCATTTTTCCAATTTTGGAAATGAAATATCAGGTCTTAGAAAACAACTTAAAACAAGGAATGCAGAATTATTTGATAGCTTCCCACCATATGGAGCTTGGTTTCGTCGCAGGTTTGGTATTGAGAACGAACAGGCTTTGGATTTATTTCATCAGACGGTTTCATTGAAATCTGTTGGGAATTTAACTACCTTTGTGCGTGAACATATGTTGGAGCCGTTCGATGTGCAAACACGGATAACCGCTCTCATAGAGCATTTTGGGAACTTGAATCTCGCACACGAAGCGGTTTTAAAAGCAAAGCGGCAGGTGGAAATGCTGGAGCCACTCGTAGCGGATTGCGCCTGCCACACGGAGATATTACAATTAGCCAACCATCTTCGAAGATGCCGCGATGGTTTAAACATCTGGTTTTCAGGAAAAAAGATGGTACTCGTACAAGAGCGACTTACAGCCCGAAGAGAGGAGCTGTCCAGGCACGAATCCACCATAACTCAGCTTGAGGAACAGCAGCAAATGCAAAAAATACAAATTAAAGAACTGGATCGCAGTATTGCTCTGAATGGTGGGGACCGCATCACTAGTTTAGAGAACGAGATTGAACGCCTTGAGACTGACAGAAAGCGGAGGCAAGATCGTGCTGATCGCTATGCAGATTTGGTGAAAAGTTTAGACAAAAAATCGGCAACCGAACCAGAAGCATTTACAAAGCAGCAAACAGAGCTTGAACTGCTTCGTGAACGCGTTAAGGACGAAGAAGAAGTGGTTCAAAACAAGCTCACTGAGACAGTTTATCAGGAAACATCTGAAAAACAGGCTTATTTAGAATTAAAGGATGAAATTAAAGGTCTGAAAGCGCGTCGAAGTAATATTGATGAGAAACAAATCGAGCTTCGGCGTAGGATGTGTCAGGCACTGGAATTGAAGGAAAATGACATGCCTTTTATTGGCGAGTTGATTCAAGTGCGTGAGTCGGAGCGGGATTGGGAAGGTGCGATTGAACGCCTGTTGCGCAATTTCGGATTATCTTTACTGGTACCAGAAAAGGATTACGATCTTGTTTCGGATTGGGTAGATCGTACAAATCTACGCGGAAGGCTGGTCTATTTTCGGGTGCGGCCTGTTACGCCAAGGGAGTCCGTGTCTATGAATGAGAATTCTCTTGTCTACAAGCTGGTTGTCAAACCAGACTCTCCTTTCTGTGCGTGGGTTGAACGTGAAGTCGCTCAGCGGTTCAATCTGGCATGTTGTGTGACACAGGAAGCGTTTCGTAGGGAGACACGCGCCATCACCAAGTTGGGTCAAATTAAGTCCAACGGTGATAAACATGAAAAAGATGATCGAAGAAGATTAGACGACCGTGCCCGGTATGTATTAGGTTGGAGCAATCACGAGAAAATTCGGGTACTAGAGGATCAGTCGAACCTAATGGAAACGTATCTGGCGGAAATATCAGGTCGTATCAGTGAAATGAAACAGGAGCGAGATTCGATCCGTGAACGCATGGACATCCTATCAAAGCTTGGTGAATATCATGATTTTACCGAGCAGCATTGGCAGCCTATCACTGTTGAAATTGCAAAATTACAAGCAGAAAAGTTGGAATTGGAGCATGCGTCGGATAAACTGAAAACACTCACATCACAGCTGGATTCGTTGAAAATTGCTTTGAAAGAGACCGAGAAGAAACTCAAGGATCGTAATGATAAAAAATCGAAAAGCGAGCAGAAAATCAGTGATGATGAAGAACGACTAAAACAAGCCAATGCTATATGGCAGGAAAAAAGCGAGCAGGACGCAGATGTTTTTGAAGCACTGAGAAATATGCAGGAAGAGGCGCTGGGACAGGCTCAGCTAACCATTGAAACATGTGCTAACAAGGAAAAAGAGATGCGGGAATGGCTGCAAAGCAAAATAGACAATGAGGACAAAAAACTCAAGAAACTCAGTGAAAAGCTCATCGGGGCCATGACAGACTATAAGACGGATTGGGTTCTAGAGACCAGAGAAGTGGATGTCAACGTTGAAGCTGGACCGGAATATAGCAAAATGCTGTCGCAGTTGAAAGCCGACGATCTACCGCGTTTTGAGGGAAGATTTAAAGAACTTTTGAATGAAAACACCATTCGCGAAGTGGCGAATTTTCAATCTCAGCTAAATCGTGAGAGGGAATCTATCAGTGATCGCATTCAACAGATTAATCAATCACTAACTCTGATTGATTACAATCCTGGAAGATATATAAGATTGGAGTCGCAAACCAGTTTGGATACCGAAATTCGAGATTTTCAGTCGGAACTTCGTTCCTGCACGGAAGGCGCATTGACAGGTTCGGAAGATTCACAATACTCTGAGAGTAAGTTCTTGCAAGTGAAAAAAATAATAGAACGTTTTCAAGGACGTTCAGGTTATGCAGATCTCGACCGAAGAT
Organism: Clostridia bacterium; assembly: GCA_016938815.1. GTDB lineage: Bacteria > Bacillota > Clostridia > Peptostreptococcales > Acidaminobacteraceae > JAFGTX01. The sequence continues at coordinate 6,980 of JAFGTX010000041.1, forward strand.
GGACGGAAAAAGTAACGGATGTCCGTAATTGGTTTTTATTTGCTGCCAGCGAACGATGGCGTGAGGACAATACGGAATTCGAGCATTACACAGACTCAAGCGGTAAATCTGGCGGACAAAAGGAAAAACTTGCCTATACAGTGCTTGCGGCAAGTCTTGCATATCAGTTCGGACTCGAGTGGGGAGAGGTCCGGTCACGTTCATTCCGCTTTGTTGTGATTGATGAAGCCTTTGGCAGAGGATCGGATGAATCAGCTCAGTATGGGCTGCAGCTGTTTGCTCAACTTAATTTGCAACTGCTTATTGTGACACCGCTTCAGAAAATACACATTATCGAGCCTTATGTTGCAAATGTCGGGTTTGTCCATAATGAAAATGGAAACTGCTCGGTTTTACGCAATATCAGTATTCAAGAATATCATGACGACAAACAGAGAAAGATGTGAGGCATATTTGATATTTTTTCTGATTTGCCTTAGTATTATGAAATGAAAAAGAGGACGGACTGATGGACTGGACACGGCCAAATGATATCAAAGAGCAATTACAAAAGCGTTGGGATAGCGGTGCTATATTAGCATCGTTGGCGGACGATGTGGATTTATTTCCCTTGCAACTTACGCTCAAACGCCCAACGTCTAAGGAATTAAGTGAGCGATTTTCTGAGGTGCAGAGCTGGATCTCGGAGCTCTCAAAGTCAGCGAAGAACTACCGCATAGAGTTTCGACATGTGAATCATCGTATTCTGGGTCCCAATGAGGTACCTTCTAAAATCTATATTGACCAACTTTCAGATGCACTGGTGATTTTGTGTAAACAAAAACAGGCACGTGTTTACGTACAGTTACTGGAACAAACTAGGAAGGAGGTACCTGTTCTGGTGCAATGGCTAATTAAAAGACCGCTTCGTGCTTTGGAAGTGGCAGATGTTTGGACAGAACTTCTGAGTATTGTTCAGTGGGTGTTGGATCATCCAAGGCCGGCTATTTTTTTGCGTCAAATAGACCTTCCATGCGTGCATTCAAAAATGGTCGAATCCTATCGGGGACTCTTATCTGAACTTCTAGATTTAGCACTTCCGAAGGATTGGATAGATTTCAATGCAACAGGAAATAATGGTTTTTGCCGTCGCTATGGCTTTTTAGAAAAACCGAATAGGATTCGGTTTCGTATATTGGATTCCAAGGTCAGCTTGATTTCACAGGAAGGTGATCAAGACATTACAATCACCGCAAACGCTTTTGCAAAACTGGACTTGTCTATAACCAAGGTCTTTATTACTGAGAATGAAGTGAATTTTTTAGCATTTCCTCCCTTGCCTGATTCCATGGTACTATTTGGCGCTGGTTATGGTTTTGATAACTTGGTTGATGCGCAATGGCTCAAGAATAAAAACCTTTATTATTGGGGCGACATAGATACGCATGGGTTCGCAATTCTAAGCCAATTGCGTGGTGTGCTCCCGAATGCAATCTCGTTATTCATGGATGAGAAAACACTCAAATCTCACAAACTACTGTGGGGTAAAGAGGACAAGCCCGAGAAAAAAAACTTGACGCAGTTGAGCGAGGCAGAATTACAACTTTATGATGATTTGCGATTGAATCGACTGGGCGAGAATGTTCGGTTGGAGCAGGAGCGGATAGGATATCAGTATATCTTAGATGTGCTTGTGAATCTTTGATGACTTGTGACAATTTCGAGATGAAAATAATCAGCCTTGACGTTTAGGGGTTGAAAATCAAACAGGTTAAAAGTGAACAAAAAATGATGTCGTGAAGTTAGAAAAGTGTTAGAAGTAAGTAGATAAAAGAATTTGAAGCCAGGGGGTGTTATGATGACACTTAGTGGCTTTTCTATTTGAGAAGAGAATTAAATTGTTGTTCATTACATCGAACATTTGTTCTTATGGTGAGGATGAGATATAATGGAATCAGAAGATGTGGGTTATTTGTGTTTTAATCTATATTAGAGAGATTAATTCTAACTTCAATCAAGGAGGTCTAGTCGATGACTAAAAAGTCAGTTAAAGAAATCCTTCATGCTAAAGGAATGGATATCTCAATTTATACAGAAGACTTTCAAAATGAATTTATTTCATTAACAGACATTGCACGTTACAAAAGTGATGAACCGAATGATGTCATCAAGAATTGGATGAGAAACAGAGATACGATTGAATTTTTAGGTTTATGGGAAAGTTTACATAACCCCGATTTTAAACCCGTCGAATTCGACGGGTTTAAAAAAGAAGCTGGATTAAATGCATTTACAATGTCGCCTACGAAATGGATCGTGGCAGTCAATGCAATCGGAATTGTTTCAAAATCTGGAAGGTATGGAGGCACGTTTGCCCATTCGGATATTGCATTTGAGTTTGCATCATGGATTTCAGCAGAATTTAAACTCTATATCATCAAAGACTATAAGCGATTGAAAACCGATGAAAGTAGTAGACTTTCATTAGGGTGGAATTTAAACCGTGAAATCTCAAAGTTGAACTATAGAATTCATACAGAGGCAATTAAAGAGAATCTATTGCCGCCCGAATTGACTGCATATCAAATATCAATGACTTATGCCAATGAAGCAGATGTGCTTAATGTAGCGTTGTTTGGAATAACAGCTAAACAATGGCGTGATGAAAATACCAGTTTTACAGGAAATATGAGAGACTATGCAACTTTGAATCAGTTATTAGTTCTATCGAATATGGAAAGCTATAATGCTATTTTGATTGAGCAGGGTAAGCCACAATCTGATCGAATCCAATTGTTGCACCAACTGGCGAAACGTCAACTAAAGGCAATTGAAGAAATTGGAATAAGTGAAATCAAGAAGATAAAAAAATAATGAAGGCTCTAATACACCACGTTCCTCCAAGGAATTAATCTGTCCTAACGACATCATTTTCATCTACTCAAGCCATGTGGAGTGCGTGGTGGGACTACGGAAAAAGGATTAGTGTCTGATGGGAGTCCGAGAGTGGACTTTTATAGAAAGCAGCTGCTATTTAGTTTTAAGAAGCGGAATAAGCAGAGTGCTTACGGAACTGGAACGGCAGGAAAAAAGGTGAAATGTGATGCTGGGCACACGACGGTGAATGTGTGGATATAGAAATTGATTTGACTTTTATGCTCAAAACATTTGAAGAGTTGAGCATAAAAGTCTTTTTTTATTGCTCTAAATAAAAATAAAGAGAAAAAATCTCTTTAGGAGGTATGCGTTATGTTTATAAGATTCAGCGCTGAAAACTTTAAATCCTTTAATGATAGACAAGAACTTGTAATGATTCCGGCTAAAAAACTTAAAACCAATAAAGAACATGTAATTGCTTTGAATAAGGTGTCTGTGCTTCGTAATGCAACTATCTATGGGGCGAATGCTTCAGGTAAAACGAATATTATTGATGCAATTCGTTTTGCAAAGCATGTTATTACAAAGAAAATTCCTATGGAAGCTAGCAAAATGTATTGTAGAGTTTTCTCTGAAAATCAAGAGAAAGAAAGCAAGTTTGAATTTGAAATCTACAAGAATGGCAAGTTTTATGCTTATGGTTTTAGTCTTTTAATGAGTGAGCAAATTATAAAGTCAGAGTGGCTTTATGAACTATTGCCTTCAAAAAATACTCAGACCATGCTTTTTGAAAGAGAAACCGATACCAATAGACTTGAGCTTGGTGAGAACTTGATACTCGATGAAATCGACACCATGCGTTTTAAAACCTATAAACTGGATTTTGAAGACAATAATACAGGCCTGTTTATTAGAGAAATGAACCGAAATAAGAAAATGAATAAGGAATCAAA
>JAFGTX010000258.1 GCA_016938815.1 Clostridia bacterium
ACTCATGAAACGTCAACTGACAAAAGGCGTATTACTGGCACTGGTTGTTGCGCTTATGCTACCAATACCAACATACGGACAGTCGTTCTTAGTATCGACAGAAAACAAAGACGTAAATTTCAGCTATTTACGCGGCATTATGAATCTCATTCAAACCTACTATGTAGAGGAAGTGAATGCGGAGGATTTGGTAGAAGGTGCATACAAAGGGATGTTTGACGTTTTGGACCGTCATAGTGTGTATTTGCCACCACTTGAGTATGAAGAATTCAACAACAGTTTGGATGGGGACTTTAGTGGTATTGGTGTGAACATCACCAAAGAGGGTGAATATATAGGTGTCATTTCTGCGATTGAAGGAACACCAGCTTATGATGCGGGCATGAAATCCGGCGATATCATCGTTTCTGTCGATGGTGAAGACATCAAGGGCTGGAGTATGGAAAAAGTGATTTCCAAAATCAGGGGTGAACGCGGTACGCTGGTGATTATCGGCGTGAGACGCTCTGGACAAGCGAATGACCTTCGGATGCCGATCATGAGGGAAGATATCGATATTCGCCATGTTAAATACGAGATGCTTGACAATGGTCTTGGTTATATGGAGATCGAGTCCTTTGCAGAGGGCGTTGGCACTGAAGTCGGCAATGGCATTGACTTTTTCGAAAAACGTGGGGCAAAAGGCATGATCTTGGATTTAAGAGGTAATCCAGGAGGCAGCCTCGTGGAAGCCCTTGAAGTTTCGGATTATTTCCTTGAGGCCAATCAACCGATCGTATTTATAGATTATCGTGTGGAAGAAGACATGGAACATAAGGCGACGGCAGGAAAAACCGATTTATCTTTGGTTGTGCTCGTGGATGAAGGCTCTGCATCGGCATCGGAAATCGTGGCAGGCGCCATTCAAGACAACAACGCGGGCGAGATTGTCGGTGTGACTTCCTATGGTAAGGGTACGGTTCAAAACCTGATTCCACTTACTAATGGTGCGGGTGTTAAACTCACCATTGCAGAATATTTTTCGCCACTGCGTCACAAAATCAATACTATCGGTGTGACACCGGATTATATGGTGGAAAATAAAAAGGCAGAAATGACCTACGACAATTTTGCACCGATGATCGAAGGTGGCACCTTCAAGATAGGCGACAAGGGCCTTGATATCTATGGTGCTCAGCAAAGACTGGCATTCCTTGGCTACAAGGTTTCTGTAGACGGTCTTTTCGGCGAAGGTACACAGGAAGCGCTTAAGGCTTTCCAAGGCAACGAAAAGCTGGAGCAAAACGGCGCTCTGGACCTTAAGACAAAGCAGCGTATCAAAGAGCGTGTCAGGGACTATATCATTACAGGCGAAGAGGATTTCCAACTTGAGAAGGCGGAAGCCTTGCTTTTGAAATAGTTGTTTGTTCCTAATATAAAAGTAAAAAAACGCGTCATCACACGATAATCCATTGTGTGGTGACGCGTTTTATGTTTTAGAGTCGATTTAGTAGTCGGTAAGTGTGCTAAGCTTAGTCTCCATGATGGCTATAAAATCTTCAAAAGTATGAACATACAGTGTGCTAACATGCTCAAATATCTCGAAAGCGCATGCTTCATCGTAAGTATGCGAGGTACGATTTCTATCGCCAAGCATTTGAATCCAAAGATCACCATCGGTAATGAGTCCGATTTTGTAAGATTCTCGTATAGCACTTCTTGGGGAAAGTGCTTCGTTATTGCCATTGTACTCCAGATAGATTTTCATCAATTTCCATGCCAGTTCATAGGTGAATTCAAAACGTTGTATCGTTGCATCAAGAACGATATCGTCTTTATAGGGATCGCGGCTACAACTTTCCTTCAATTTGTTGAGTGCCTTTTTCAAATCAAGGTGCTTGTCTATAATTTTATTGGGGTTCATGATAGGTTCTCCTTTACCATTTGTTGCAAAAATCATTTTTCCTTCTTCATCAACATAAGTTTTCAATTTGGGATTTGATATATAATCGTAATCGATGCAATCAAAAGTATAAATAATATCCAGTGATTCAAACTCTTCGATGATGGTAGCGAGCACACCATGGTTTGACCTAAATTTTATTGCGATGTCGATATCTGAAAAAGGTTTAAAATCTCCCCGAGCTCGCGAGCCAAATAAAATAGCAGAAGCAATATCCGTTGCGTGTCGTTCGAGAATAGAAACAAGTTTATAGAAATCACTTTTTGTTAGTCCGTAATAAGTACTCATACGCGTACTCCTTTTTAGCTATTTGAATTCATTATAGCATACTAATTATTATATTTCATAAGGCGCTTAATCCGCCACCAATCATAGAGCCAATAAATGCCCTCTGCAATCAAGATACCGACTACAGCCCCTCCGATGACATCTGTCGGATAGTGCATAAAGAGATAGAGCCTGGAGCATCCCATCAGCACAGCGAAGACCAGCATATAGAGACCGAGTCTCTTCTTATTAATAAAAATCATCCATGCTGCGGCAAAGGAAGCCGAGGTATGACCGGAAGGAAAAGAAAACTCTGGATTCTTGTCAATCAGAAGATCCATAGGGAAAACGCTATAGGGTCTTGGTCGGGCAATCCAGTTTTTTAGAATGCCATTTGTCACAATCAGGCTGCCTAAAAGAGACAATAAAATTAAAGCGCCCAGTGGACGGTAATTTTTTTGAAACAGAAAGAAGAGACCAATGGCAATCCACATAAGCCCCTTATCTCCAAGATGGGTATAGTGGACAAAGAACCAATCCAGCACTGGGCTGCTTAAATGGTCTTGAATCCATAAGAGGATTTGTAGTTCAGTTGTGATGACAGGGCACATAGTTACCTCCAGCTTCTTTATAATAGTGTATACATTTAGTCTATCTTATCTAGATTTAAAAGTGAAGTTTTTCCATGTAATCGATAGGGCACCGGTATATACGTGAGTAAGCGACTCATGGCCCCGCCGTCGGAGCGTCGAATGTATATACCGGTGCCCTATCGATTATGTGGAAAGTTCGGCGAGTGAAACATTACAGGTATATGACATTGTCTTAAATACGTAATATAGGTGTAACCGCATGTCACATAAAACCGTGTATAATGAAATTAAGTTCAAAGTGCATAAACACGCGGTGTTATGCCTCTGTTACTAATTTTACAGTTATGTTACAAAGGGAATGCATTGATTGTGGTTACCTTACTTGGGTGATATAATCTCTGTAGGATTAGGTTGGCTGTTTTATAAACTAGTCAATCTGATTCGGGAATTCAACGGTCCTATTGAAGGGGAGGCCGGTTGATTGATCAATGTTCCCTTCAAGGACTACATATTAAAAGGGAGGAATTAAGACATGAAGAGAGTATTATCTCTAATCCTTGCATTAGTTATCGTGCTTGGTACAATGCCAATGGCTTTCGCAGCTGATCAAACTGCAGGCGAAATGCTTAAAGATGCAGGCTTTGTTGCTGGCGATGAAAACGGTAATTTAATGGAAGATCAAGGTTTAACAAGAGCGCAATTAGCAGTTCTAGTTGCTGAGTTAAACGGCGTTAAAGAAAACGCAAGAACTTATGCTATTGCACCTGAATTTAAGGATGTAAAAGCTGACGACTGGTTTGGACCATACGTAGCATACGCTGCACAAGCGGGCTGGTTCAAAGGTGATGATGAAGGTAACTTCAATCCAAACGGTGCTGTATCTGACCAAATGATGGCAACTGTAATGTTAAGAGCATTAGGTTATGAGCCAGCTTGGGAAACTGCAGTTTCTGAAGCTAAAGCTATGGGTCTTCCTGTAGATTCTAGCGATTCAGCTTCTATGACTAGAGGCGAAGCTTTCACTACTATGTGGGGCGTTGTAAACACTCCTAAAAAAGATTCTGACGTTGCTTTAGGCGTTGAGCTTGGTAAATTAGAGCCTGCTCAAGAAGAAGTAGAAGAATTAGTAGCTGAAATTGATTTCGCTAGAGCTTACGGTAATGGTTTAGTAAACGTTGACTTCATCGGTACAGTTGATGCTGCTGCTGCTGGTCAAGTTGCTAACTACACTATCGTAGAAAAAGCTGACACTACTAAAGAAATCGCTGTACTTTCTGTTGACGTATACGACGGAGACGACGTATTCTTAGAAACTGAAGGCTTAACTGCTGGTAAATCTTACACAGTAATCATTGGCGATTCAAAAGCTAACTTTGCTGGTATCGCTAAAGATTCTGACAAGCCTGTTGTTGACTCTGTAAAGGGTACTGACACTGGCGAAGTTGAAGTTGTATTCGACGATGCTTTACTTGATAGAGCAACTGCTGAAGACGTAGCTAACTACTCAATTGACACTGAAGGTACAGTTGTTAAAGCGGAAGTTAACAACGATTTAGATACAGTTACTTTAACTATTGAAGGCATGACTACTACTAAATCTAAAAAGTTAACTGTTGAAAACGTTATGTCAACTGATGGCGTTGTAATGACTAAAACTATTAAGTCATTCGGTCCTGATTTTGACAAAACTGCTCCAAAGATTGACGAAGTTAAAGCTTCTGCTCACAACAACGTAGAAGTTCTAATCGAGTGGGATGATGATCACGGTGTTGATCAAGCGACTGCTGAAGATGTTTCTAACTACTCAATTGAAGGCTTAGAAATCATCGCTGCTAAAGCTATCTACAAAGATAGTGACGCTCAAGATTCTTACTATGACAAAGTAATCCTTACTACGTCAGAGCAAACAAAATCTAAGAGATACACTCTTAAAGTTAACTACATGGTAGACGGTTCTACTGCTGCTAACGCTACTACTAAAGTTTTATCTGAAACTTTCACTGGCGGAACTGCTGATGATGATGAACCAAAAGTAAAATCTGCTGGACACAGAAACTTAACTGAAATCGACGTTGTATTTACTGAAGAAAACTCATTAGACGTTTCTACAGTATTAGACGCTGGTAACTACACATTCAAAGATAACGAATTAGAAGTTGTTGACGTTAGATTTGACGATGCTGATGATAACGGTAACTCTTATGATGCTGACATCACTGGTACTGGCACAATCAACAAAGATAATGACGATATTAAAGTAATTCTTACAGTTACTCAAATGGAAGAAGATGAGTCTTACAGACTTCAAATCAATAACATCGCTGATAACTTCGGCAATGCTATGGATAAAGAAGACACAAGCACAATCAGAGTTGGTACTGAAGTTAAGACTTATGCTCAAATCAAAAAAATCACTGCTAACGACTTAGAAGAAATCAAAGTAGAATTTGATGGTACAGTAACAGAGAGATCTGCTGAAGATGCAACTAACTATGTAATCGACGGTGGCATCGGTGCTGTTAAGAAAGCTACTTGGTCTTCTGCTGATGAAAAAACTGTAACATTAGTAGTGCCTAAGTTAACAGTAGGTAAAACTTACAAGTTAACTGTAAACAACGTTGAAAACTACTGGGGTTATGCATGTGAAGATGTAACTAAGTCTTTCATTGCAACTAACGACGAAATCGATACAGAAAAGCCAGAAGTAGACGATGTTGACTTTGACAACAAAGGCGAAGTAATCGTTACATTCTCTGAGCCAATGAAAGCTACTGTTGGTACATCTACAATGACTATTGCTGATCCTTCAGCTGTTGTTCACACATTAGTTTTAGCTGATATGAGAGATGACGATACAGTATTGGTATTCAATGGTTACCAAGATAATACTCCTGCTTTATTAGCTCTTGATACTACTTTCGATATCACTGGATTCCCTGGTTTAACTGACAAAGCACTTAACACAGTTGACTACACATCTGGCGATGAAGAATTCTCTACTGATTCTGAAGCATTTGACCTTGCGGTAGCTTCTGATGACAGAGCGGTAGCTGATGGTTTATCTCAAGAAAATGGTGACGTGGTTCACGTAACATTTGACAGACCTATTAAAGTTGCTGGTGAAGGAACTACAACTGTTGTAATTCCTTACGATGACGATGATGATGATGCAGTTGCTAATGATGGTAACTATGAATTCACTTACGAAATCGATAGCGATGATGATCAATTGTTGATCTTCACATTAACATCTGGAACATTTGGTGATGATTCAGTAGAACTTAACTTTAACTTTGCTGCAATGGTTAACAAAGCAGGTGGTACAGTTGCAGTTACTGATATCCTTGATAGAGATGTTTCAAATGAAATTGGTGAAGTTGACGTTGACAATGAGGACGACGTAAACCCAACATTAGAAGAAATCGTAGTAGTTGATAATGTAACTGTTGAATTACACTTCGACGAAAAACTTAAAACTACTGGTTCTTACAAAATTTGGGACGAAGACGAAGAAGAGTGGATCACTAACACAGCTGATTGGGATGATTCTGATGTAAGAGACGTTGTTGTTCTTACAACTACTAAGAAATTGACTACTGATAACTATGAGTTAACAATTTCTACATCTCCAAGAGACTTGGCTAATAACCAAATCGAAGACTACAAAGACGAATCATACTCATTCGTAGGCGTTGACACTACTCCAGCTGAAAAAATGGTTGCTGCTGTAGTAAACAACTCAGTTGAAATCACAATCGTGAATGAAGTTAGAGATTGGGTTGTTGGCGATACTTTAACATTCACTAAGACTGCAAATGGTGTGTCTTCAACAATCGTTGGTACTTACACAATGGCTGCTGATGATGAAGTAGATGTAACATTTGCTCCATTCTACGCATTGTTATCTGAAGATGCAGCTGACAAAGCAGTATCTTACACATTCGCTGTAGCTGGTGAAACATATGATGTTCAACCATTCACAGGTATGTTAGAAGAAGATGACGTAACAGTTGTTACAACTGCTGCTGGTTACATTACTTTAACTACAAACGACATCAGCTATGATGCTGCTAACTACGTATACTACTTAGTAGATTCTGGTGATGCAACATATGCTCTTGGCGACAAGTTAGCTGAAGGTACTGAAATCAAAGAAGAAACTAATGGCGACATTACAATTACATTAGGTTCTAGAGCTGGTAACACTTACAAACTTGTTGTTGTTCCAGAAGATGATGACGCTGCTGTAGCTAACACTCCAGTTGGTGCTATCGAAATGATTACTGAAGCATTTACTTGGTAATCACTTGAATAACTAAATTAAGGTAGCGGTCTTTGACCGCTACTTTTTTTATTATCTATTGAATTATTCTTGCTTTAGAAAACTGTACTTTGGTAGGTTACAGAACTTATAATAGCGAGGGTGATGACTTCAGAACTAAAGATGTAACTAAAAAAACGCCAAGGTAGAAATAGCTTTCTACCTTGGCGTTTCTATTATTTGTTCTTGTTGATTACTTTGATATTTGGCTCAAAAGAAGAATTAATTCTTCATGCGTGACTTTATCTGTTGACGGTGTAAAATCTAATCTAGAGGTTAAATTGAGCTTTCTAAGCATATATTCTAAATTGAAATATGTGGCACTTGCGGTACTTCCAAAGTAGTTATCTGAGTTGGACAGGACATAGTCTCTAGCAAGAGCTTCCTTTACGGTCTTACTGGTCACATCGTAGTAAATAATATTATCCAGTGCAACTGCATCTTTTGAGTTTACATAGCGTTCATGTAAATACATGCTGACAAATGCCAATTCTTCTTTAGTGGTGGTTGCCTTAAGATTGCTGAAGATAGTTTCTGGAAGTTTATCGGTTTCTAGTGTTGAAAGAGCCTTTAATAAAGTCATATTAGGTGTTTCTTTAAACCATTCACGATGGCTGATGTAATAGATATAGAGCTCGATTTTTTCTTCTGTAGCTGCATCTTTTAAAACGTCTGTCAGTTTATTCATTTCCATCAACTCATTTAATGAAGCTGTATGGTTGTTGGTCTTAATGCTGAATTGGCTGTGGTTATTTGAAAAATAGATTGGTAAACTTGTGGATCGAGCGGTGCCCGCCAGTGTCATATTGACGATGGCCTTGCCGGAAAAGAATCCGGTGATTAATCTTCCGTCGATATTATATAGTGTATAAGGTTCACCATACCTATTCGTTAACGTACTAGCATCTGTTCGAGTATAACCTCTGTAGAGATTGGACTGCATTGTCTTAAGCGTTTTTAGCCTCTTTTGATGGAAGCTGATGCTACTCTCATCTGAAACCTGTTCTTCAAAAGAGGTTAATTGTTGTATCATAGATTCTTCATAACTTATCTCTTCATTGATAAATGCTTCATCAAAGTAAAAGGCTTCAACACTAAGAGCGATGCCGTTATACAAATTGAAATCGGAAACGGTTTTTAAGCCTTTTGTGACTTCGAAATACAGTTGAGGCCGATATGGGATGCCGGTTGGTAATATCACTTCTTGATCTGAAAGAATATTTTTTGTCGGTATGTTGACTTCGATGGTTAGATGATCATCGTTTCGCCCCTCCAGGTCTTCAACATAGATTGTTGTCGTGCCTTCTTTCAGGGCCGTGATGGTCTGCTCCCCATTCAATGTTTCGAGTTTTAAAATATCTGGGTCATCTACGGAATAGGACAAGGTCTTTGGGTAAACGTCATAATCGGAATAATGGCCACGTGGTGTGATGTCGGTTATGACGGTTAGTGTTTCACCAATGTACATTTCCTTTTTTGTGGTGGTACCCCGATCTGTGCTTAAGTTTAACTCTAGCTTATCAATCGGAGAAACTACCGATAAAGAAATTTTATCTTCTGCATCATTGTCAGCAGTAACTTCGATATCGACTGTACCGCGTTTATCGGCTACAAAATAATAGTGGCCATCAATGTACTTTATTTGATCAATGCGCCCGTCTGGGATGTCAAATTCCAGTGTTTGATCTGTAGCGTCTTTCGGCTCGATTGTATAGTTGAGTGGTACTTTTTCACCAATGAGTACGGGTGCAGTGGTGGCTGATAAAGTAACGGTATCTACTGCCTTATAGTCGATGCTGGTAGCCTTGTGATTGGATATGACGTCTACGGTGCAATAATCTTTCTTTTGACTGTCATGGGTACTAACGGTGATGAGAGCCGTACCAGAACCAACAGCTGTAACCAGGCCATTTTGAGTAACGGTTGCAATGCTGCTGTTGGAAGTAGTGTAGGTGTATCCAGTCAAAATGACTGGTGTATCCAGGTCTTTTAAATTGACTGTAGCGGTTAGCTGTGCGGTATCACCAATATGTTCTAGTGATAACTTGGAACGATTTACTGTAATTGAGTCAACTAGAGATTTGACAAAAATGGTATAAGTGTCTTTTTTGTGGCTGACGGTCGATTGGGCAACAATTTCACATTTACCTTCTTTGCGGGCGGTAACCAGACCCTTTGCGTCAACGGAAACGATATCTGGTGCCATGGATTTCCAGTAAATCGTATCGGTGACATTCTTTGTTCCCAAGTAAGCTTGTAGTTGATAGGTTTCACCTGCATTCATAGTTGGTTGTGGCTTTGAAGAATCAATTGTTAGCCCTTCGGTATGACCAGTGACTGTAAGTGCAATGGCAATATTCGCCGTACCATCAATGCTGGTCCCTGTAAGGGTGGTTGTGCCCGCGGCTTGGGTCAAAATCTGATTGGAGCCTGTAACCCTTGCAACATTTGGGCGGCTGCTAGACCATCTGAGGGTATGATTTACAGTGCCTGTAAAGTCTGGATCTGTAATGATTTCATAATCTAAGGTATAGACTTCTCCAAGGAGCAAGGTGAGTTCAGAGACATCACTCTCAATGTATGTAATGGGTGAGATAACGTGACAGTACAAGGTGATGAAGTCACCACCATTTTCGAGGATGATGAGATCGTCGCCTACGCTTTGCGGTGTCAACATGAAGTTTTCGTCGAGCGTTGCGATCCGTTCAGTTGTATTTTGAACGGTGACGTTATCGTGGAGTGGCATATCAATCCCGTGAGTTTGAAAGTAATTTGACAAATTCAGAGTCTCTCCAAGATAGATTGACAGATCATAATGGTCGGATGTCTCTGCAAAGCAGGATGACACCAGCAGTAAAGACAAAAATAGACATAAAACGATTTTCCTGTACATAATAAGCCCCTCCCAAATAGTTTGTTATCTTTATTATAACAATGATAAATCAAATAAAAAAGGCCTTATCACAAGGTGATAAGGCCAAATTAAATGTGAATAATTATTTAAGATCCATGTTAACAGCGGTACTGTTCAAAGTGATGAAGTTGTTGAACCCTTTGATGGTTTTATAAGCGCTTAATTTTGAGCTGTAATAGCTGTTAAGTGCGCTGTCGTATGATTGTTGACTTTCGATATAGTCGAGTGCACTGATCATATTGTTTTCGTTTTTGATGCGTGCAATTTTCAAATTGCTTTGTTCGATTTCCAGTGCAAGTTCAGCGGATCTAAATGAATTGTATGCAGACAATGCATTGTTGTATTTTGTTCTAAATTGATAGTCAAGATCCAATTTCATGTCTTCGATTTGTTGAGTGGTTTCTTCAATAGAAATTTCCAGTTCTTCCAGCTCAATTTTAGTATCAGAGAAACCAGCATATCGACCTTTCAACGTTCTATCCGCTTGTAAACGCTCTAACTCCAGTTTAAGGGTTTGAAGCTGATAACTGTTCTCTAACAAGGTGCTAAGAGTGGCATCCAAATCTTCGACTTGGAATTCAGGTAGCACGATATCGACATCTTGCAGATCAACCTCCGTATTGATTGGTTCAGAAACATATTGGTTGAATTCGTTTTTCGCTTGCTCAAAAGCATTGCTTGCTTCTAACTGTGCGACGAAGCTGTCGTTGTAAGTTTTTTCATAGCTAAGAAGTTCGATGTCCGAAATTTTGCCCAGTTCATGTTCCAGCACCTTAGTGTCGTATTTGGATTTGGTAAGATTAAAGCTGTCAACCTTGTTATCCAAATTTCTTTTAGCGAAAAGGTAATTGAAATAGTTGGCCTCACCTTCCAAAACGATGTTTTGGAGTGTCTGTTGTTGCTCAATGTAGGTATCTAGGTATTCTTTACCTTCCTTGATATGGTTGTAGAGCTTGATTTGAGCGGCGTTAAGTCTTGAAGCGGAGTCATCGTAATTATCGTTGAAGTCATCCCAGGTCATTTCTTTAATCGTCGTTCTTGCTCTTAAAGCTACTTTGTATTCCTTCAATTCATCTTCCAAATCGTCATTAATCTGATTCAGGTCGAAGTTATCGGCTTGGACCTTTTCTAGATAACTGTATTTACTATATGACACTGTATCTGCATAAGCGATTGCTGACGATGATATAATCATAACGCCAACAAGGGCTAATGATAAGATTGATTTTTTCATAACTAATCCTCCAATATATTATTCTGCACTATAGGTTACGCCGTAATCCAAAAGCAATTGAAAGTTTTCAACGCTCTTGTCGTAGCTACGTTTATTCTGATCTGCACTCATAAGCGCAGATTCATATTTTAGTTTTAATTGGTCTAGATCCAACTGTGTAATTTGACCGAGTTTAAGGGATTGGATGCCACTATTAAGTTGTGCTTCGGCCAATTTCAATGCGGTAGCATTATGATCATTTAGTTTTGCTTTATAAATGAGATCGTTGTATGCAAGGGTAACATTGGTGTTGATTAATAGTTTTTTGTTCTCTATTTGATCCTTAAGATCATCGATGGTTTCTTGCTGATCGACCTTTTCTTGATAATAGATGGGCTTGATACTATCACTGCTGCGGTCGTAATCATCCAAGTATTTATTCATGACTTCAAAATTCTTCTCATTGTATGCGAGTTCGGCCTGTAAATTGACATAAGTCATATTGCTTGAATAGGCCCTTTCATAATAAGTTGAAGGTAGTTCGAGGGCGTAGTCCTCATGGTTAAAATCTGTTGAAAGATTCAAAGAGGTAGCCATTGGAACACCACAGAGGTTTTTCATTTGATAGGAATAGTTGTCAAATGTGTATTGAAGATTCTCCGTTTCAAGTCTTTTCATTTCAACCGTACGCACTTGGTTTTCATAAGTGTTCTGAGAAACCAACCCTTGTTCATAGGAAGTTTTCATATTGGCAAGTCCAATTTCGTAGACTTCAAGCAATTCTTTTTGAACTTTCAGCCCCTGTTCCAAATCCTTGAGAGCGACATAAAGTTTGATAACGCCAGCTTCAGTTTGCTTAGTTGCAGCAATAAGGCCTTGATCGTATTTGGTTTGGATTAGAGCGATAGAATTTTGGAGCATGGCTTCGTTCTTTTTGAAGGTATTGTACTTGGTTTCTTTTGTAAGACCTGCTGTATCGCCAAACATCATATAGGCTTGGATGAAGCCCATAACGGATTGGATGTTCTCTACAGTAGAAGTCAGTCCCATAGAAGCGGCAATGCCCATTTGATTAGCGAGTGTTGTCAGTGTCGCGGTTAAACTTTCATTAGACCGTCCAATGTATTTGTGAAGTGGATGACTGCTGTTTTCAGAAGCATCTTCGTAAATGCTGATGTAGTCATAGTAACTTTCCAAACTACTTGCCAGTTGATAACTGTTTTGAATATTTTTTCTGATTGTATTCTGTATGCCGAATTCTTGATTCGTCACACTTCTAATGTCAGCACTGTGTTCTTTTGAAAGTAGAATAGCATCTTCAAGGCTTAGGCTCTTTGTAGCCGCAAAGGTTGCGGATGTTGAGAAAAGCATAGTTCCTACCAGCAAAAGAGAAAGTGCCGTTTTAAAACGTTTCATAGAGTCACTTCCAATCTTTAAATTTTCGAATAATCATTTTCCGACTATTATAGTATAAATGAGATCTTTAAATAAAGTGTGAATGATTTCTTAAATATTTCTTAAGGAATTACATTCATTAATTTTTAAAAGCTGAATTCACTCTCGGAAAGAGTGCGGATGAGTAAGTTATTTTCCCAAAACCCTTTTTTATAGCTACCGTTGACATAGGCTTTCCCTTTGCCGTTACGCAGACCATTTTCCCAGTAGCCGGTGTATTTGTTGTCAGGATCTATATAGTAGGTACCAAATCCCTCTCTTATGCCGTATTCAAAATGTCCATTGTAGTAACTGCCGTCAGGATAATACATTTTCCCGTCTCCATGAATAAAGCCTTTAGAAAAGGCACCAACGTAGACCGCGCCATCTGATGCAACTAGGGTTCCTTGGCCTTCATAAAGATTGTTTACCCAGGCCCCTTGATACTTGCCGCCATCTTTTAGATACAGCGTGCCTTGACCTTGACGTTGACCGTTGATCAGAGCACCATCGTATAAATCGCCGCTTTGACTTAGGGTCATGCTACCGCTGGTAGTCGAATCGCTAAATTCTATATTGTTTCCTGAGATGGTGGTTTTAAGTCCCAAAAGGGAGTGCAAGGTAGATAAATTGACGTATAGTTCTCCGTCTTGTATGAGTACTTGCGTTTCTTCAGCAACACCTTGATAGGTCATGTGGTATAGTTTCATAATAAGGGATTCAGAAGCGCCAAAGGAAAAGGATGAAACAACTATCCCTAAGGCTAAAAGGGCAAAGATAAAACGTTTATTCTTTTGAATCATGGGTAATCACTCCTTAGATATAGATATATGTAAAAATTATTTCTTCTATTAGTATATCAGAGAATACATGGTAATATATAGAAGGAAGTTAATTTTGAGGGAGGAATCATTTTATGAAAAAAATATTGGGGTGTATATTTTGTTTGGTAATGCTATTTGTTTCGACCATTTCTTTTGGTGGGGAAGTCTCGATTGCAACTTTAGTGGAATCGGTTAAGGTTATGGACATGGAATTGACTCAAGGGGATCAAGATGCTTTGGTGTTATCTGTTCAGTCAGCCATAAACCAAAAAATTGCTGTAGCTTCAGCGGATCAGAACATGAAAGCTACAATTGATCAAGTATACCAATTGGTTGATGCATCGATACCACGATTAGATGCGGAGAAGGCAACTAAAGTGGTGGATGACTATTGTGATTTGCTGATGGTGTATTTCGAGACAGGCAATATGGCTTTGAAAGATGTACAAAGCGCAACTGATAAAGTGCTTAATTTGTCGGGCACAAAAGTCATCAAACAAGAAGGTATTAATCAGGAGCATATTAAAGCGTTACTGAAGGAAGTTACAGACAAAAACGCATTATTGCAGGGTCAGGTAGGGGTAGAGTATCAACAGGTTTTAAAAGTTGCTAATTTGGATAAAATGCTTCTAAATGTTGAGAAGGCTTATCGTGTGGTTAATTCTGAGTTTAATACTTACGGTAGTTTCAAAGAATTGGGACGCAGCCTTCAGAAGCAATTGGTACTTTTGGCTTCGACAGAAAATGTTGATTTGACCCTTGAGGCGGATGTTGTTGCAAGACTTAGAAAAGATAATATTGGCATTTCTGTCAATCATAACGGCATCATCTATCAAATTCCTACCGCTTTTTTAGAAAAGCATATAGGTGATTTGAAAATATCTATTAAGCCGGTAGCTGTAGACGCTACGACAGCGACAGCAGTAACGGGTGGCATGATTAAACCCCTTCTTTTAAGAGAAGTCGCGGTTGGCCATGGAACCAATCCAGAGTCTATCATGGTACATGTACCTGTGTCGGCATTACAGTCCGATGCTCTTGTTGTAGAAAGTTATGCGCTTATGGCAGGTAAAGGGGATCAGTGGCAAAAACTAGTGGCGGATATGAACTACGGTACTTTGACAGCTACCATTAAAGCCAGCGGCTTGATGGGGGCTGGCACTTATCAAGC
>JAFGTX010000259.1 GCA_016938815.1 Clostridia bacterium
AGAACAATTTCTTGTTCACTTCAAATTATTTCAACGTTAAAATGGTTGTTTTAATTTCTTACACTATTCAATTTTCAATGTCCAGTTGTTTGTGTTGCCGCACTTGGCGACCTCTTAATATTATCAAACTTCAAAGTCAATGTCAAGTAAATTTCTCATTTATTTTTCGTTTTCTTTTTCGTTGATTTGATGCTTTTTTTCGCCGTCGCTTGACGACTTGTTTATCTTACCATCCACGTAGGCACGTGTCAACGCCTTTTTCAAAGTTCCAATTTTCAGAATTTGAAGCGTACACTGAAAGTTGACTCAGCGTTTTATTCCTTCTTCTAATAAAGGTGATGTACCTATTCACTTATATGAAAAAAAGGGCTGTATTGTATAACAGCCCTCTAAGGTTTACGTTCCTAAATACGCCTTTTTAACTTCTTCATTATGGAGCAACTCTTCACCTTTGCCCTCAAGGACGATTTTTCCGATTTCAAGAACATAGGCATAATCCGAAATTTCAAGGGCAGCTTTTGCATTTTGCTCAATTAAAAGTATGGTCACGCCCTCTTTGTTGATTTTCTTGATAATCTCAAATATATCCTTTACGATGAGAGGTGCCAGTCCAAGGGACGGTTCATCCATCATCATAATTTTAGGTTTGGTCATGAGGCCCCTACCAACTGCCAGCATTTGTTGCTCACCACCGGACATGGTGCCTGCTTTTTGCCATTCTCTTTCTTTGAGTCTTGGAAAGAGTTCATAGACCCATTCGATATCTTTTTCAATTTGCGCCTGGTCTTTTCTTAGGTAAGCGCCCAAAATCAGATTTTCCTTTACCGTTAGATTTGGAAAGATACGTCGGCCTTCCGGCACCAGTACAATACCTTCCGCAACAATATCCTGCGTTTTTTTGCCAGTCAATTTCCGATCGTTGTAGAAGACCGATCCGTCACTCGGGTTTTCTAGACCCATGATACTTTTAAGGGTCGTGCTTTTACCCGCGCCATTAGCACCGATAAGGCTGATAATTTTACCTTCCTCTACATCCATGTTGATGCCTCTCAAAGCATGGATGCCGCCATAATGTACATTCAAGTTGTTAATCTTAAGCATTAATCCACCCCCAGATACGCTTCAATAACCTTTGGATTGTTTTGTATGTTTTCAGGAGAACCTTCTGCAATGGTGATGCCATAATCTAGAACATAGATTTTTTCACAAACACCCATGATGACTTGCATGTGGTGTTCAATCATCAAAATAGCGATTTCGTATTTATCACGTATTTCACGAATAAATTCCATAAGTTCTAAGGATTCTTGAGGGTTCATGCCCGCCGCTGGTTCATCAAGCAAAAGCAACTTCGGTTCTGTTGCCAGTGCTCTGGCAATTTCAAGCCGTCTTTGCTTGCCGTAGGGCAAGTTGTCCGCCCTTTCGTTAATGAGATCCAATAGTCCTACATCCTCTAAGAGTTGCAAGGATTTCTCATAGATGTGTCTTTCTTCTTTCTTATAATTAGGTGTCTTAACAATAGAAGCCACAATACCTGATTTCAATCTCAGATGATTGGCAATTAAGACATTATCAAGTACGCTTAGCTCTTTGAACAGGCGTATGTTCTGAAAGGTTCTCGCAATACCAAGCTTTGTGATTTCATGGGGTTTGATGCCGGTAATATTCTTATCGTTAAAGTAAACATTGCCAAGAGTGGGTTTATAAACCCCTGTAATCATATTGAATGCCGTTGTCTTACCTGCGCCGTTGGGTCCGATTAATCCAACAATTTCTCTTTCATTGATCTCCATTTTCAAATCTGATACAGCTTTAATACCACCAAACTGCATCGTAATATTATCTACGTTTAAAATAGTCATATTAGTTTTCCTCCGATACAGTCTTTTTCTTTTTCTTCTTATTAAAAATGTTCAAATACTTCCTTTGAAGGATGTAGTCCCAGTTGAACTCCTTTGTACCCATAAGGCCTCTCGGATACCAAAGTATGACGATCATAAGCAGCGCCGAGAATACCACCATACGCATACCTGGAATACCTTGAATCTGGAAAAATCCAAAATCCATCTTGCCCTCTAAGAACCTAAGGACTTCCATCATGCTCGTAACGACACAGGCTGAAATAACCGTACCTGTGATACTACCGATACCGCCAAGCACTACAATTAAAAGAATATTAAAGGTCAAAATGAATCGGAACATGAGTGGATCGATGGTGCCTAGCATATGAGCCAATAAGCCACCGCCAATACCTGCAAAAAAAGCACCTATAATGAAGGAATACATCTTATGTCTGAATAAATTGACACCCATTGCTTCCGCTGCAATTTCATCTTCACGAATGGCAAGAATTGCCTTACCATAAGAACCATCCATGAGCTTCTTGATGAAGTAGACGGTAAGAATGGCAAGTCCCCAACTCCAACCTGTGTTGACCACACGATCGATTCCCTTAAGCCCAAGGGGACCGTTGGTGATGGATTGCAAGTTCGTTGCAACCACCCGGATGATTTCACTGAAACCTAATGTGGCAATAGCCAGGTAGTCGTCCTTCAAACGAAGAATTGGCGCCGCAATAACGCCACCTACAATCCCTGCTGCTATGCCACCAAGCAAAAGTGCGATTGGGAATGGTGCTGACATGGCCTTTACAAAAGGATGAATCGGTACCGCATAAAAGACCGTATCCTTGAGTTCCGGCGACATGGTCAAAAGTGCAGAAACATAAGCACCAACAGCCATGAATCCGGCATGTCCCAAAGAGAAGAGTCCCGTAAAACCGTTGATCAAGTTCATACTTAGACCCAATATGATATAAATACCGCAAAGGTTTAAAATTCTCAATTTATAACTATCAAATGTTAAGTTAAATACGCCCAACAGTCCGATTAATGCAACGACAGCTAAGGCGGTCAATAATCTATGTTTTTTCATATTTACACCTTCTCTGTTAGATTTTGTCCCATCAAACCGGTTGGTTTAACAAGTAAGATCACAATCAATAAAACAAATGCGATGGCATCCCTATAACCTGTCAGCGCAGGGAAAAATGCAATAATCATAATTTCTGAAAGACCTAGGATGAAGCCACCCAGTACGGCCCCTCGAATATCACCAATCCCACCTACGACGGCCGCAATAAAACATTTCAAACCTGGCATCATACCCATTAAAGGTAAGAGTGTTGGGTATTTCATCCCCCACATGATGCCGCCAACAGCAGCAAGCCCCGAGCCCATTGCAAAGGTAAAAGAAATAATTCGGTTAACATCAATCCCCATTAAACGCGCCGCTTCATAATCCTTGGAGACGGCGCGCATAGCCATGCCCGTTTTAGTTTTGTTGACAACATACAGTAGCAGTGCCAACAAAAGCAAGGTTATAACCGGCGTATACAAAGTAACACTTACAATTGAAACTTCTCCCAAACTCAATACTTTGGCAAACATTTCAGGTACAGGAAACGTTTTTGGTCGTCCACCGAATACCACGATGGCTACGTTTTCAATAAGGAAAGAGGCACCAATCGCAGAAATCATAACAGAAATTCTAGGTGAATTTCTCAGTGGTTTGTAAGCGCTTCTTTCTACCATAACGCCAAAAATAACTGTTAATAAAATCGCTAGTATGAAGGATAACCACCATGGCAACATAAATGACGTAATCGCATAATATGCCATGTAGGTTCCGAACATAAAAATATCCCCATGGGCAAAATTTATAAGCCTTAAAATACCATAAACCATTGTGTAACCAATGGCTAAAAGGGCATATAAACTACCTAGGGAGATACCGTTTGCAAGATGCTGTAAAAAAACTTGACTACCCATTTAACTCCCCCACTATTCTTGATAAATTGAATAGCCAATGTGTGGCAAGCCACACATTGGCAGATAATTTTACTGAATTGGTTCAACAACAGTTAAATATTTAAATTCACCATCTTTTACTTCTTTAATAACGGCACTCTTAATCGCGTCACCATTAGGGTCGAGTGAAATCATACCAGCTGCACCTTCAAAGTCTTTTGTTTGTGAAATAAACTTGTTGATTTCAGCAGGGTCTGTAGAACCAGACTGCTCAATCGCATTTAAGATAACTAAATATGCATCATAGCCAAGTGCTGTAACCGATGCAGGCTCTTTATCATATTTTTCTCTGTAAGCCTTCAAGAATTTTTCTGACTCATCTGTAATAGGTACTTCTGTTGTGAAGAATGTTGAGAATACAGCACCCTCAACAGACTCGCCACCGATTTCCAAGAATTCTGGTGCTTCCCAAGTATCAGTTGCAATGAAAGGTACATCAATACCTAATTCTCTTGCTTGTTTAACAAGCAATGCGCCTTCAGTATAGTTACCTGGTGCAAAGATTGCATCCGGATTTAATTCTTTGATATTTGTCAATTGAGCAGTAAAGTCTTGGTCACCTGTATTGTAACTCGCTTTTCCAATAATAGAGTCTTCACTACCTGTAAAACCTACAAAAGCCTCTTCAAAGTATTTTACAAGACCTACTGAATAATCACTTGAAATTTCTTGAATGATGGCCACACGTTTTGCTCCTAATTCGTTGTAAGCATAATTTGCCATAACCGTACCTTGGAAAGAGTCAATGAAACATACTCTGGAGTAGTATTCATTACCCATTGTAACAAGTGGGTTTGTACAAGAAGCACCTACTGCAGGGATGCCTGCATCCTTGAAGATAGGACCTGCCGCAATTGAGAATGACGAACCCCAGCTACCGATAACCGCGCTGACTTTTTCCTTATCTACAAGCATTGTTGCCGCATTGGCCGCTTCTACCTTATCTGATTTGTTATCAGCGATAACCAGCTCAACCTTTTTGCCCAATACTTCTGGATAAAGTTCATTTGCCAATTTGATACCTTCTACTTCCATTTCACCACCAGCTGCATTCGCACCTGTCATTGGCTCGAAGATACCAATCTTGATTACATCCGATTCCTCAGATGCTTGCTCAGTTGTACCGCCACATCCAGTAAGCAATGTCGCTAAACCAAGCATAAACACTAATAGTAATGCCACATGTTTCTTCAAATCAATTACCTCCCCTTAATATTGTTACTTTTTGTTAATATTATACTTGTAAACATCATATTACTTTTTAAATCTGATTGTCAATATATAAAAAAGTTTTTAACCTTAAGCCCGCAAATAGTTAAAATACGTTAACCATAATATCAAAAAATAAAATATATTTTTCGTTTTCTGAATATTCCAAACATTAATTTTCTTTAATATTCGTTGTTGTTTTTCACAGGCGGACAATTATAATGAAAGGAAAAAGTTTTACTTATTTTGTACAAATGTTGAAACGTCACTCTTTTTAAGCTATAATTTCATGTATAAAATGAATTGGAGGTTATTATGAAACGAGTATTTTCAGGCGTTCAGCCAACTGGACAAATTCATCTTGGCAATTTCATTACGATGCAAAACTTTGTCAAGTTGCAAGAAGAGCATGATTGCACCTACTGTATCGTAGATTTGCACTCGATTACCGTACCACAGGATCCTAAGGAACTGCATCAGCATTCTTTGGAATTGGCTGCTTTATATGTAGCTCTTGGCATTGATCCTAAAAAATCAACTTTATTTATTCAATCCCATGTATCTGCTCATGCCGAACTCGCATGGCTCCTCCAATGCAATATCTATATGGGTGAATTAAGTAGAATGACTCAATTTAAAGATAAAAGCGCTGGTAAGAAGGCTTTTTCTACCGGTCTTTTCACATATCCCGTTCTGATGGCTGCCGATATCCTACTTTATGATACCAATTACGTACCCGTCGGTAACGATCAAAAACAGCATCTTGAATTGACAAGAGATGTTGCCCAAAGATTCAATAACAAATATGGAGAAACTTTTGTCGTGCCAGAACCAATGATTTCAAAAGTAGGCGCAAGGATTATGTCACTCGATGACCCGACGGTTAAAATGAGTAAATCCAATCCGAATGTTCACAGTAAAATCTGTGTCCTGGACCCACCTAACAAAATCAAAAAGAGTATCATGAAGGCGACAACCGACAGCGATGGTATCGTGAAATACGATGAAGAGAACAAGCCTGGCGTCAGCAACTTGCTAACCATCTACTCCGTACTTTCCGGCATGACGATAGAAGAACTAGAAGCTAAATATGAAGGCGTCGGTTATGGAGATTTCAAAAAAGATTTGGTGGAAGTTGTCCAAAATAAATTGGAACCGATCCAAAAACGTTACCATGAAATCCTAGACAGCGGCGAAATCATCGAGATTCTGAAAGAAGGCGCTAAAAAGGCAGAAGCAGTTGCAACACCTGTCCTAAACAGAACCAAAGAGCGTCTAGGCTTCGTAGCAAAATAATAATTTTAGAGCTGTTTCATTTATGAAGCAGCTTTTTTATGTATTTATATTTAATAAATGTATTGTCTTTCAATATAGGCTAAATGCGATCAACTGATTCTATAAAATAAAAAAAAGACTACTTCTAAAAAGTAGTCTTAATAGCATTCATATCTCATTCAGTTTATTAAATTCTTTTTTGAACTTATTGAGTATCTTTTTCTCCATACGAGAAATGGTCATCTGAGAGACATCCAGTTCTTCTGCAATTTGTATCTGTGTTTTATTATTGAAAAAGCGATCACGAATAATTTTAACTTCCATTTCATTTAACTTCTCCATGCAAGTTTCAATGAAATCTCTATTTTCAATAATATCGAATTGCTTATCATCTTTCCCGATGATATCCATGAGTTGGATGTCTTTGTCATCTCCGGATGAATCATAGGTGATATCTAGTGATTTCGGAGTATAGACTTGTGATGCTTCCATTGCTTCTATAACCTGTTCTTCAGAGCACGCTAGGTATTCTGCAATATCCTCTATTTTAGGTGCACGCTGAAGCTCTTGCTGCAAATAGTTTTTTGCAACATTAATACGCTTAGAAAGTTCCTGAATACGACGCGGCACACGTACGGACCAACCTTTATCTCTAAAGTATTTCTTTATTTCACCAATAATGGTCGGCGTCGCAAAACTTGAAAATTCAAATCCCCGATCAATATCAAATCGCTCAATCGCATAAATCAATCCTAATGAGGCCACTTGATGAATGTCTTCGTACTCAATACCTTTATTCATATATTTTTTTGATAAAATCTCAGCGATATACAAATGTCGTTTAATCAAATCATTTCTAACTCTCAAACTTTTTGTATGTTTGTAGATGAAAAAAAGTTGCTTGTTTGTATAATTTGAAAGATCTACATTTTCAATATCAATCGCGTCAATATCTATTTCATCAAACTGTGTTGAAACAACATCGCTCATAATATCAGCCCCTAAAAAATGTCTTTCTATCTATTTAGATATTTAGTCATTCTAATGAATGTGCCTTTTCCCACTTCGGAGTCAATTTTCAAATCATCCATTAATGACTTCATTATAAAAATGCCTAATCCATGTTCTTTTGGATTTTCTAAATCCGGCTCTCTATAACTGTCTAGTGCAAACCCCTTTCCACTATCCTTAACTTCTATGATTAACTTTTCGTTTTCGGCAAAAAAAGATAAATCAAAAGTATGATCGACATCATGGGTGTGTAAAACGGCATTGTTACATGCCTCACCAACTGCAACTTTAATATCCTCTATCTCTTCTATGTCAAATCCCATATTGTTTGCAATTACAGATGACGTAAGCCTAGCTACGCTAACATATTCTGATTTCGTTGGAATTGACAAACTTATCTTATCGTTCATCTACTTGTCACCTTCTCCTATTTTTCTATTTCATAATGAATATTTTATCAAGACCCGTAATTTTTAGTAGTTTTGAAATGTTTGGTTGGGCATTGGTAATTTCAATTTCATTGCCGTTTTTCTTAACGCGTTTAAGTAGGCTTATAAGAACACCTAACCCTGTACTGTCAATATAAGATAGGTGTTCACAATTAATTTGAATACTCTTCTCATCTCTGTCCAGTAATACATTAACATTGTCTTTCAATTCCACAGACGATACGATGTCTACATCGCCTGCTAATGAAATATCCCATACATCTCTTTCATTATTAAATACCTTTTGTATATCTAATGCCACTATTGTTCCCCCCATTCGCAGTAGTATCTTTACCCGTTATTTTTTTTGCAAAACAACTAATAAAAAATAGTGAAGTTATACTCATTATACTATACTTTATTATCAGAGTGAAAATATTATTACTATTCAGAATTAATAGTTATCTATATACAAAAAGGATGGTAGATTCTCTACCATCCTAAATAAATTGCTTTACTCAAAAATCAGGCACTTGGCAAATAAACGTTCATAGCCCTCAGTTGCACCAAGTTCCATATATTCCATTTTCTCAGCAAGTTGCTCTATTTCTTTACGTACATCGATGGACATCAATGCCATATAAGCACCGGTTTTAGAGGCGTTGCCGACGTAAATCAACTTATCACGTACGGCTTCCGGTAAGATACCCGTACCAATGAGACTGTCTGCTGGCAAATGGGCGCCGAATTGTCCAGCGACGATGACCTGATCGAGGTCTTCCATGGTAATACCCACTTCATTAAGCAGGGCATAAAATCCTGATAGTATGGCGCCCTTGGCAAGTTGGACCTGTCTAACATCCGATTGAGTGACGACAATAGGTAAACGGCCTTCATGGATGACCAACTCTCTCTTTTTATCTTGAACGCGAATATAACGCCTTCTGTAATCTTCTTCGTCTAGAGCTTCTAATTTGATTATCGCTCCTTTTTTGGTAACAATGCCTGTTTTGATCATTTCTCGTATAACTGCCAATATACCACTGCCACAAAGTCCAGTCCCTTCTGTATCACCAATCACCTTGGTTTTGATACCATGAGGCAAAATTTCAAGCTCTTCTATGGCACCTTCCTGCGCCCGCATACCAGCGCTTATGTTCATGCCTTCCAGTGCTGGTCCAGCAGCGCAAGAACAGGATACCAACCGCCCTTCATGGGCAAGTACTATTTCACCATTGGTACCAATATCTATGAAAAGAATCGATTCCTTTTTTTTGTGTAAACCGCAAACATAGCTGCCAGCGACAATGTCAGCACCAATATAAGCCGATACAGAAGGCATACAGTAGAGCATAGTAAAAGGTCCCGCCTTTATACCTATTTCATGTGCCCGCAAGGTCTTTGATCTTACAAACATAGGCGCAAAAGGCGCCTTGCCTATTACTGTACTATCTACTCCTAAAAGTAAGTGCAACATCGTCGTATTACCTGCCACAACCACTTCGTAAATAGCATCCTTGCTGATACTTTTCTTTTGAGCGACTTGGTCTATCAAATGGTTGATTCCTTCAACAATAGATGCTTGGAGCTGATCTTTGGCTACTTTAG
>JAFGTX010000260.1 GCA_016938815.1 Clostridia bacterium
GCACCCGAAACATCACATGGTGAGCCGATGACCCATCCCGGAGAAGAATTCGTCTATGTCCTCGAAGGTGAAGTCATAGTCAGCCTAGAAGACATGGAATACCACGTAAAGGCCGGTGAGACCATGCATTACCCCTCCACCTTTACACATCACTGGCGCAACCCTCTTAAGACAGAGACAAGACTTATTTCCATGACCTCTAACACTATTTTTTAGGAATTTGAATCAGGACAGAAATACCTTTATTTTCTGTGCTCTGAAGACGTATAGAACCACCCAAGGTCTGATTGACCAAATTAAAGACAATCGCCATGCCAAGGCCCACATTGCCTTGGCTTCGTGTTGTTGTATAGAAAGGTTCATAGACGTTTTCTATGACCTCTTTGGTCATGCCCATACCATCGTCCTTGTAAAGAATATTGATGGCCTCATCCTTGATAAAAGCATCAATGCTGATGATGCCCTCTTCTCGATTGACAAAACCATGCTGAAGAGAGTTCATGATCAAGTTGGTAAAAACACGAGTCAAAGCGCCTGGATAACTTTCGAATTCAATCGTATCCGAGCAGTTGTTCTGAATATAATGTCGTCCCGCTTTAATTTCATGCTTCAAACTGACACTGACTATGGAGATAATATTCCGCAGATTGACCCTTTCAACCACGTCATCGTGGTTAACGGCAATCATCTTGAAATTTTCCACCAATTCCACAGCCCGAGTCAAATTGCCATCCATCAGGCCAATAGACTTGTCCACTTCATTGATAAAATCCACCAGTTCTTCCCGACTAAGGGTTCCGCCGATCAGATGATCTTTCGTACGGTCATTGACTTTCTTCAAATAACTCAAAGACGTGATGCTGTTGCCAAGTGGTGTATTGATTTCATGAGCAATGCCTGAAACCAAGCCACCAACCGATGCTGCCTTTTCTGTTTTTAGGATATACTCATACTGATCCTTCAGTGCCTGATTCTTTTCCTTCAATTTCTCCTCTAAATACACTTTATCGCTTCTAAAGGTATCTATAATCATTTGGAAAGACTTTGACAAATCCCCCATATCATCTTCACGTTCAATATATTCCATAGGAATATTACGATCCAGATGCCCCTCTGTAATGTCGTTGCCATAGTTCACCAATACGGAAAATGGTCGCATCACATTTTTCACAATATATCTAACCACCACACTCATCACAAGGGTCATCAATAACATTGCAAGCATCAGTGACATGAAAATGCCGCGAATCTCCGCAAAGAGAACGCCTTTGTCTATGAGGGTCACAACACGCCAATTGGCTAAAGACACTGGATAAGACAAAAGGTACATATTTTTACCATTGATGATGACCTCTTCAAAATTGCCACTGCCATAAAAAATATCGCCTTTAAATGGATAGAGCATATCCGATTCCTGGAGAATGGATTTGTCCAGTGCGTTGGCAATCTCAGGATGATAGATGTACTCGCCGGTTTCAGAAATCAAGAAGACGGTTTCATCATAACCCAGCTTATGGTTATAGAAAACTTCCGGAATCGTATCCAAGGCAATATCCACTGCCACAAAACCATAAATCTCACCGCTATCCCTTAAAGCCTTAACGGAAGACAAGACCGTTTGTCCCGTACTCCATTCGGTATAAGCTTTTGTAAAGGCCACCGTGTGACTATTGACCGCCACGGTATACCAAGGTCTCTTTTTTGCCTCGTAGGTTTGATCCGATAAATTGCCGATATCGTCAAAATAGAAATTGGCGCGTTCATTGGCAATCCAAACCGTAGCATAATATTCGTTATTCTTTTTGATATTGACCAGTGCCTCGCGCACAGGTTTATAAAGAGGATGTGTCAAAATCTCATCCCACGTGGTCACTTCTCTTAGGTAGGTGTCAATCTCCTTATTGGTACTCAACTGATTGATGATGATGCTGCCGTTTTCAAACAAGTCTTCCACTTCCGACGAAATTGCCTGAGTCTGTAGGAGTGCCGTTTCCTTCAATTGATCTGTCGCTGTATCATATAAAAATCTGTATACCAGTACGCCAATAATAGCCACTGAACATGCAAGCACCAGTGCAACAAAAAAGGTTATTCTCCTATCTATGCTTTTGTTGAATTTCTTGAGCATAAAAACACCCCCCGTTCGATGTTATCTTTATACCCTGCATAGTGGATGAATAACCTTAAATCACTTCCAGCCTATTTATATTAAGTTAGATACGACTCTCTTCATAGCAGATTTTAACCGATACAACAAAGAAAAACACCGTATAAGTGAGCATTACAATCATGGAGAATCCATCAAATTTGCCGTAGATGTAAAGCTTTCTCAACACACAAATGCTATGGGTAAGCGGCAAGATTTCAATCAGCTGAGCAATCACCCATGGCAATTTTGTCAATGAAAAGAAGGTGCCACACAAGAAACTCATCGGTGTGATCACAAAACTTTGAAAGCGATTCAGGTCATAGTGGGTATCGATGATCATCGCTGCCAAAAATCCCAAACAAGCAAACATCATACTGTTTAAGAAACACATGACAAAGAAAGTCAGGGACAAGTTGAGCACGCCGCCAAAAGGCGCCAAAATAAGCAAAATCAAGAGGACAGATATCATGCTTCTGAGTGCCCCCGCCAAGACGTGTCCCATGATCAGCATGGGAATACGAATCGGAGACAGCAAATAAGCCTCAAAACTGCGCTCATGCAGTCGCGCCACACTAACCCGTGTTGAAATGTAGGAATAACTCACCCGCATCGTATTCATGCCGATAATACCCGGAATGATATAAAAAAGATAAGGCATACCGTCTAAATTGAACTTGCTGCCGATACCCCAACCAAATGTAATCAAATATAGAATCGGTGTGACAATTTGAGAGGAAACGATTTTCAACCATCGCTTCTTGAAAAACACCCATTCACGCCATAAAATTGTACTAATTTCCACTATCATTCACCTGCGCTTCAATCAATTCCGTATAGACATCTTCCAACTGTGTCTGACGCACCATGCTATTGCCCTTATAAGCCTGACGATGCTCTTCTGCAGCATCCAGATTTTCAAAGAAACACTTACGGATATGGTGTCCGTCATGGTATTCATGACAATAGAGGCCTACTTGCTTTACCAAGACATCTACGCTGTTCGTATGGAATATAACCCCCTGATTGATCATGGAAATCATATCTGAAAGGTACTCCGCCTCCTCGATATAATGAGTCGTCAGCAGCATGGTCTTGCCTTCATTTCGAAGTCTCAAAAGCATTTCCCAAATCTCTTTTCTGGCCTTCACGTCAATCCCAACCGTCGGCTCATCGAGGATGATGAGTTCCGGATCGTGGATCAGCGCTTTTGCAATCATCAGTTTCCGTTTCATACCACCCGATGATTTCTTGACCTGACGGTCCTTAGCCGATTCTAGACCAAAAGCCTTTAAAAGTTCCATTTTTCGAGTTTTGACAAGTGCCTTCGGCATGCCATAAAGCCGCCCAGCAAATTCAAGATTCTCATCCAAGGTTAATTCCTTGTCCAAGTTGATATGTTGCGTCACTACCCCTATTTTACTTTTCAATACATGGTTATCTCTTGTCAAGCGTTCTCCATTGATGCGTATTTCACCGGCATCGATGTCGTAAAGTCCAACGATACTTCGAATCAAAGTCGTCTTCCCTGCGCCATTAGGGCCTAAAAGTCCATGTATATGGCCGCGCTTGATTTCCAGCGTCGCATCCTTCACAGCCTGCACATCTTCAAATTGTTTATTCACACCTATTACTTTAATCATGGGTCCACCGTTATAATTGTTCTAAAATTTTTATGGCCTCAGCACCGGTCACCAGTTCATCACCATTGAAATTACCTGATTCATCCAATTCAAATACACCGTTTTCAACAAGAACGCTGATGATTCTAGCCGATTCATACTGATCCAAGTCATTGATGACGACGCCCTGATTCAAATGGCTGAAATCTTTAAGCAAGAAAATGTATTTTGCCAAATCTTCCTTGGTCAGGAGCTCATCTGGATAAAAATACTCTTCTTGATCAACCTTCTCACCTTCAATATAGCCTGAAAGCACCGCTGTCTCTACAAAATAGTAGTCGTCGTCCGCTTCACTGATATCCTCAAAATAGCCGAATTTATGGCCACGATATTCCGAATTGAAATAACTGGAGGTCGGCACGAAAATCGGTTTTTGTGCATAAAGAACACTGAGATTGGCAAAGTCTCGCCTCGTCAAAGCCACTTCCTTATCGTACATGCTGTAATCATTAAACCTATCTGGGTAGAAATAACGCATCATTTCCTTGATACCCAAGGTCTGTCTGAAGGTTGGGCTAGATACTATTTTCTGGTTGATTTCCAGTACCCGCTCCTCCTGAATCGCCTTAATCGTGTCAAAACCCGGACGGATCGAAATGGAATGCCAGTTGCCTCCAGCCCCCATCACGCCGCGCTGGGTCACGAAAACATCGATTTGATCACCGATCTCCACGATATGCTCAAGACCAAAAGGGGCAATCGTACTACCTTTTTCAACCGCCTCAAGACCGGTTGCCACATTTCTACCACCAGCGATCTCTATAGCGCGCGCTGCCATGGAATCATCGGTAACCGTCGTATAGTCTCTATCAGAAGATTCAAAGTAGACGCCTACACGTTTATCGATTGCTTCGGTTTGAGACAATAGATTTGCCATTTCCCCATTGAATTTCGACAACATTTGCTCCGCTTTCTTTTCACGGCCTGTCATTTGTCCTAAACGCATAATATAAGATTCAAATTCCTGCGCATTTTCAGGGTATAAGGATACCACCGTCAGTCCTGAACGTCTGAGTGCATCCACAAAAGCCGGATTATGACGCTCAATGAAGGGTCTAATAATCACAAGATCCGGCTGTGCCGAAATGACCTTTTCCGGGTCAGCATTATAGTCATAAGCTTTTTTTTCTAAAGCTGCCCTTGGAAAGGACTCCGCTGTACCAACACCAATGACTTCATCAGCAAGGTCCAGAGCAAATAAATTTTCCGTATGCGCTGAATAAAGGGATATGATACGTGTCGCCGGTTTGTCCAAATGGATTTTGTAGCCCGCGTCGTCGACGATTTCAATGGCATAGTCCGACGTCGATACTGTGGGTACATGACTCAGGCCCTTTTCCATATAAGGCCTTGCAATAAACAGCGTTAATAGAACCAAAAGAAATATCTTTAAAATTAATTTATAGCTTACTTGTTTCATCTTTCCACCTTCTTCATGTTTGTATACCGAATCATCATATCATATTACGCACAAAGCAGGAACATCCGTCCCTGCTTATACCGTCTCTCAAATTTATATACCCATCGTCGGCTACTACTCAGCCTCAAGCATCTCCGCATTGATGGCCTCTTCCGTATGTTCCAAATAAAGTGCCTGCACACCGGCATCTTCGCCAAGGCCTCTCAACACTGTTTCCACTTCAAAACCCTCTTTTTTAAGCATGGTCTTCCATGAACCTTCCTCATCGCCGGACATGTCATTTGTCGCATGGTCTCCGGCTACCAACATGAAAGGATATAAGGTTACTTTTGTAATACCGTTTTCATTCAGTCTTTCAATCACGTCGTCAACGGTTGGATACCCTTCCACCGTACCGATAAAAACATTTTTCATGCCTGCATCGTGGAAGTAATATTCAAGCGCCGGATAAGTGGCATTGGCAAAATGGTGGGTACCATGACCCATAAACACAACGGCTTCGTTCTCCGTAGCCATCTTAGGTTCGATTTCAACTCTCAAAGATTCTACAACCGCTTCGTAGTCCTCCGATTGTGACAGAAGCGGGTTCCCCAGCTTCAATTCTACAAAATTTTCTTTCTCAGCCTCCACAACTGCAAGCATCTCATCATATTCTGCACCATTCATAATGAGTGTTGGTTGAACAACGACGTGGGCAAATTTGTTGTCCTTTAAATAGTTAAAAGCCTCTTCTACATTATAAATTTCAATATGATCTCTTTCTTTTAGAAGATCGATAATGATTTGTGACGTAAAAGCTTCTAGGACTTCGTAATCAGGATAGGCTTCCTTATATTTATCCTCTAATGCATCGATTGTTAGTGCTCTCGTATCTTCGTAGCTTGTACCGAAGCTTACCAATAAAATGGCCTGTTTACCTGTATCTTCTGGTGCTGTTCCAGTCAAAGTCGTTTTTGAACACCCAGCGACCATCAGAAGTGCCATCATCACCAATATTGTTAATAATTTCTTCATTTTATTATTCTCCTCCTAAATCAGCAGAAATCCTTCGCCTTCCATCTTCTTCATATGTACGTCAAAAATAGAATAAATGGTTTCCTCGTTAATCGTTTCTTTCGTGTGCCCTTGATGGACAATCCTACCCTTTCGCATCATCATCACCAAGTCGGCGTATTTGTAGGCAATATTGATGTCATGCACTACCATGATGATATAGGCATCATTCGTTTCAGCATAACGCTTGAGCATTTCAATGGATTTTTTTTTATGCTTGATATCCATTGCAGAAAACGCCTCATCCAGAAGCACGATTTTAGGGCCTTGAGCCATAGTTCGTGCGATCAATATGCGCTGAAACTCGCCGCCACTGACCTCCGTAACTTTTTTATCAGCAAATTCTTCCATCTCAACTTCTCTGAGTGCCTTTAAAGAAACCTCGATATCTAGAGGTCTGTAATCTTCAAATTCACTTTTATGGGCATAACGGCCCATCAGCACCGTGTCAAAACAGGAGAATGGAAAATCGAATTTTAAGTTTTGTTGTATCATACCCAGCACTTTGGGTCTTTCCTTAGAAGGGATTGACTCGGACAACCGTCCGTCAATCCAAATATGACCACTCTGCCATTTCAAGTGTCCTGCAATCATCTTGAGCAGTGTGCTCTTGCCGCAACCGTTGGGTCCAACGATGGCTAAAAGGCGATTTTTAGAATCAAAGGACATCTGGCATGACAAGTCCTGGAACAGCATTTTCTTGCCATAGCCGAAGGATAGCTTGTCGATCTTAATCATTTTGGATGCCTCCTTTTCTACTCGCATAGATATAAATGAAAAACGGTCCACCCAGCAGGGTCGTCAAAATGCCAACCGGCAATTCATAGGGCAAAAGTACACGGCTTAAAAAGTCCACGCCGACCAACATAATCCCGCCAGCAATCGCAGAAATCGGCAATAGATACTGATTCTTTGTCGTGACGCAAATACGGATGAGATGTGGAATGACCAAGCCTACAAAGCCGATGATACCACTGACCGAAACACAAATCGCCGTCAGCAAAGAGGCAATCACGAGATACAATCGCGAGGTCTTATCATAATCTACCCCCAGCGTCACCGCTTCTTGTCGTCCAAGTGTCATAATGTCCAACTTCATGGCGTACTGATTAGCGAGCAAGATACCCACACCAATAAAGGGCACCGCCAGTAAAACATCCAGCCAAGATTTTGAACTCAAATTCCCCATTAACCAGAAAATGATGGCGCCTACATCCTCGCCAGATACCGCTTTCAAAAAACTGATGCCCGCCGATAGGATGGAACCTATGATAATCCCTGCCAAAATCAGACTCGACTTTGTCCGAATACCATCAACTAAGGACAATTTCATAACAAGCATCAAAGTGATTCCTGCGCCTGCAAGTGCAAACAAGGGCACCGGCAACAAGGATTGCACTAAAAAAAGATTGCAAAAGATCGCTAAGGTACCACCAAAAGCCGCACCCGTTGAAACACCAATGGTATATGGGTCTGCTAAAGGGTTCTTCAGTATCGCTTGAAAGATGCATCCAGCAACAGCCAGACCGCTGCCAATCAGCGCTCCGATCAGCACCCTCGGCATTCTGATATCCCATAGGATCGCCGCTTCATAACTTTTTGTCACTTCAGCAAAGGATGGCCATCCCATCTTACCGAGTAGCAACTGAACGGTCGTAAGAAAAGGCACCTTCACCGCACCGAATCCTACACTGATGAGAATAAGCAAGATGAGCAGCACCAAAAGCCCCCACTCGATCATGTGCATCCGTCTCTTTTGCGTCAACAAATGACTTTGATATGCTTTCATAGATTTCTCCAAAAAAAAAGACTGCCAAAGCAGTCTGTAATCCTATCGCAAATTAATAAGCTTACACCTCCCACCGAAGTTGCTTTCCGCTAGAATCAAGGCAGGCTTCCTGACTCATGAATCATCCTAAGCTTCACCTTCCCTGCAAGGCAAGTGGTATCTCAAAGCGTCGTCATCAATTACAGTAGCGGGGGCTGTAGCGGATTTTCACCGCATTTCCTATTACCCTATACAGGCACCCTAATTCCTATTCTATTGTTCAAAAATATTATATGGGGTAAGGCCTTCATTGTCAAATGGCCGTATCCCGCA
>JAFGTX010000261.1 GCA_016938815.1 Clostridia bacterium
GCCTTATGGCCACCAATCTGATTGTTCCTGTCTTTTCCTGTAGCGCCCTTCTCAAAGTTCATACCTTTTAGAACAGCGTTTTTTCCAAACTTCTTCTTTATGTCCAAGAGGGCATCTTGAAGCTTTCTTTCTTTTTCCAGCATCGTTTTCTCTTCATTTTCTTCCTCGACCTTTTTATCATAGTCTGTGAAAAGATCCAGTTGCTCGCAGCCCACTTCGTCTTTGACAGAGTCCTCATCCACCACATGATTGGCTACAATACTGACTCTGCGTGCTGACAAGGACTGATCGACGATTTCCTCAAAAACCTGCATCACAGCGTCCATGATCAGCTTTGTAGATGAGGTCAGTCTATTCAAGCTCACCGTACCATGGGCATGCTTTGGCACACTTCTGCCGTAATAGTCGGTTTTAACGGCCCCTTTATACTGTTTTCGCCGTTCGCCATCCGACAGATTTGAAATGTCATAGCCCACAGTTAAGACGAGTTGATCAGTCACGAGATGCTTAGCCACCAAATCGAGGACAAGCTGGTCCGTCATTTCCTTGACGATGACTCTGACTTCCTCATAGGCATAGGGCCGTAGTAAGACTTGACCTGCACCAGTGCTTTTACTAGACGGTCTATAAGCTTTCACATGTTGAATCTTGCAGGGCTCCCAACCCCAAGCGTGATCTATCAAAAGTTCTGCGTTCACGCCAAACAAATCATATAACAGGTCTTCATTGTGAAAGTCATTTTCACGACCTAAAGAGCATCTTGCGATATCCCCCATGGTATAGAGTCCGTGTTTCTCAAGTTGCTTGGTATAGCCTCTTCCCACACGCCAAAAATCAGTGATGGGCTGATGATCCCATAATAATGCCCTGTACTTCATTTCGTCCAGTTCAGCAATTCTCACACCATCAGCATCCGCTTCTATTTTTTTCGCCATAATATCCATGGCAATTTTACACAGGTATAGATTGGTTCCTATGCCCGCCGTTGCCGTAATACCTACCGTTTCAAAAACATCTCTAATCATCATTTTAGTGAATTCTCTAGGGCTCTGATTCGAGTATTTTAAGTACTTGCTAATATCCATAAACACCTCATCAATCGAGTAAACGTGGATGTCCTCGGGCGCGACATACTTCAAATACACATTGTAGATGCGGGTGCTGTATTCTATATAGAGAGCCATTCTCGGTGGTGCAACGATATAATCGATGGCTGTACTTGGAGAAGACTTTAATGCTTCTGCATAATAAGACGCACCACTGAATTTCCCATTTGGAATTTTCCTAGCGCGCTTGTCGTTTTCTATTTTGATTTTCTGGACTACTTCAAAAAGCCTCACTCTGCCGGGAATGCCATAGGTTTTTAACGATGGCGATACAGCCAGACATATGGTCTTTTCTGATCGACTGGGATCGGCTACCACCAAATGCGTGGTCAACGGGTCGAGTCCTCGTTCTATACATTCAACCGATGCATAAAAAGACTTTAAGTCGATGGCCACGTATATATTTTCACTATCATTCATAATTTCACCTGTATCTCTGACCAAACGTATGTTCTATTTCATAAATTAATTATAACCTATTTTTTATATTAGTGATACACTTTTATGATTATTGATTTTACAGGTGACTTTATCGATGCCAACCCACAGACGCAAAAAAAGCTCCTCCAAAACAGAGAAGCCATTCATCAAGCAATTAACTTATTTCATATTAAATTCTACGACCGCATAAACCTTGCCCATATCATCATTGAGCACCACAGTATAAAGGCCATCCGTCTCTGAAATCTCAGGATAGATCCAATCGCCAAGTACCGCTTGCTGCTTATACTCTACCCGTATGCTTCCGATCTCGTAATCATCCGGCAAATACATGGCTGCTAGGTGAATGTATTTTTCGTTGTTCACATGATTGTATAAGTCCAGATGGTCTTTGGTAATCAAGAATTTTTCATGCGCCACAGAGCTTTCAGGTACCTGTATTCTTCTTGTAGTTTCCGGCATATCGTAACGCGGAGAAAGCTTGTAAAGGTCCAATTGGTAGTCATCGACCTTTTTCAAACGCTGGCGTTCAAGGTCAATATAAGCCCACTGTGTATCCGCACAGGCTAACACCTCACCCTCTGCAGATTTCATAAGGAAATTTCTTAGACCGGCGACACCCTTGAAACCATAGGGCCAAGTCACCAATTCGATTTCCTCTCCAAGTAGGGGCATTCTCTTTATTTCTATGTACCAATAGGAAAGTACCCAGGCACAACCAATATTCTTTAGAAAGTCTATGCCGACCTCAATATCTTCCGAATGAAAAGTACTGGTATCTTGAAAATAGTTCACAAGACCACTGGTACTCAATTTTAAGTCTTTATTGCATTCGCTAAAACGTACGCGACTTTTATAGGTATACATATTTTCCCTCCTGCCACTTTTCTTTAAGCACAAATAAAATTATATCATAACTAGTAACCTTAAGTTAGAAATCATAGTATAATTATGTGGGAGGCCTTGCTATGCTTAAAAAAAATTCATTTCGATATAAAGTTATTCTCTTAGTAACATTGACAGTCATGCTGCCACTATCACTTTTTGGAGGCTATCTTTCCCATTATGTTTATAACAATTTATTGACTCAAAACTTAAACAACGAAATGGATGCCTCGCTTCAACAGCTTACCGATAGCATCGTTTCAAAACATAGGATTATCGATCATTCTTTTGATCTTTTTTTGTCTAATCAGAAAATCCGTTCTAACCTTTTAAAACTAAGTCGCCAACCCCATACCGAGGATCTCATGAACTTTACTGGATCAGAAATAGAGGCCCAGCTGAAGGCGAACGTATTCCATGACTATGGTTGGAACAGCGGTCTTTTGAAATCCATTTTCATCTTTCAAAGTCAAGATAACTTTTTCTATCTTCACCACGATTACCTCGATGGAGAAGCTTTTATCGACGAGCATATTCAGTTATACAACAGCTTGAAAGACATCCCCGATGAAACAACAACCATTCTACCTTCGCAAAAGTACAATACGACTTATTTCATAAAGGACATTAAACCTTTGCTGACAGATGAAACCATCGGTAAGATTGTTTTGAGTATCAACGAAGATGAATTGAACAATATATTTATATCTTCCCTTAAGGAAAAAGGTTACATTGCTTTGATTGTGGATCATAATAATACCGTTATTTACCACACCGATCGAGACAAGATAGGCACAAAGTTCAATACAGACGCCTCCTTTCGTCAAACGGTTAATTCCAATAAAGAGTATTTTTACAACAACCAATTCTATTTTTTAGGCAATCAAAAGATCGACGACCTTGGTTTGACGGCGATCATCATGGTTCCAAAAGCTGAAATTGTCGCTACGAGCATTCTTACTAAATACACCTTTATTATATTCGCAACCGTTCTCTTGGCTTTACTCATCAGCTTTTATGCAGCTGCGACCATCACGAGACCTTTCGATGATTTGATAGAGCATATCAAAAAGGCCAAAGACAAGGATTTCAAGGCGAAAATGCCTCAGTACAAATATTATGAACTCAACCAAGTCAGTTTGACTTTTAATAATATGCTGGATGAAATTGAAACCTTATTCAACGAAGTCTATAAAAAACAGCTGCTTTTAAAGGAATCGGAGCTAAAGGCTTTGCAGGCCCAAATTAATCCGCACTTCATTTTTAATGTGCTGGAGACGATCAGCTGGGAAGCGAGGATGTCAGGTAACGAGAACATCACGATTATGGTGCACTCCTTAGGCGAGCTGCTCCGATCGAATTTTACTTTTAGTAACCATGAAAAGATTAAAATCGAAGAGGAATTGAAATACGTCAATTTTTATTTGGATCTACAAAACATCCGCTTTGGAGACAAAATTCAAATTCAAATCCATATCGAAGACGATGCGCTACTAGAACTATTCATTCCTAAGCTTTCGCTTCAAACCATCGTGGAAAATGCCGTCGTACACGGATTAGAAAATAAAATTGGCAAAGGCAATCTGACGATAACGATTACTTCAAAAGATGGCCTGGTCTATTTAATCGTATCCGATAACGGCATAGGTTTTGATGCTGAAGTATTAAATCAACATTTGGTCAACAACTCTGATTTCAAGGAAAATGGGCGTGAACACATAGGCCTTACTAATATTAATCAACGCATTAAGTTATTATATGGGGAAATTTATGGTGTCACTGTAGATAGTGAAATTAACGAAGGCACCACGGCAACCATAAAATTTCCAATCGACAAGGGAGATTTATAATGTATTCAGTAATGATAGTTGATGATGAGCCAATCATAAGAAAAGGCATATCAAATTTTATACCATGGGATTCTATTGATTGTAAAGTGGATTTTGAAGCAACAAACGGCCTTGAGGCCCTAGAGGTCATAGAAGCAAACCAGCCCGATATCATCATTTCAGATATTAAAATGCCGGGAATGGATGGTCTTGGCTTGTCAAAATACATCCATGAAAACTTGCCTCATATCAAGGTCATTCTTTTGACCGGTTACTCGGATTTTGAATACGCGCAATCCGCTATACGCTATAATGTTGTGGACTTTGTCTTGAAACCGTCTTCTAATGAGAAGATCATTCAGGCCATTGAAACTGCCAAAAAAATGATTGCAGAAGAGCGTTTACAATCACAAAAATTAGAATCGATGGAAGAACAGCTCAGTCAAAATCTCAAGCTGCTCCAAGAAAAATTTTTATACGATTATATCAAGGGTTTGCATCAGGACAAACAAGTGATACAAGACAAGATAGAGAACTTGGACATATGTTTACAGCACTACCATGTCTTGTCCTTTCAATTCTCAACGCATGATTACAATGAAATCATCGATATAAAAGAAAACAAACAAAACATCCTTAAAGAGATCAAGGACTTTGTCTCCATCATTTTCAAGGACTTCAACCATTACAATATTAGCGTCAACTGTCACTGCATTTGTTCTATTATCGACGTAGAACAAGATGGCATCGAGGACTCCACAACATTCCTTTTGAATAAAAGCAGAAAGTTGCTTGATTTCTTCAGTAATTTCATGGGCATTGATATCGCTCTGGGCATCAGCGATTTGCATCAAAACATCGAAGAAATTGCTGCTGCCTATAAGGAGGCGGACGCATCCTTATCTTTAAGATTTTATGAAGAAAATACGATTTTCACTTACTCTGATTATGCGCCTACCGTTTCTAAGCCGGATAAGGCCTCTGAACACCATGATATCGATATGATCATCGACGCTATCAAATCCAATAATCAAGAACAGGCTCTTGCCACCATGTACGAATTCATCGAAGCGCTCAAGTCATCGCGCCAACCGATTGAGCATATTAAGAACCTGGGGATTTTGATTGCCTCACTTTGTTTTAAGCTTCTAAGTACGCACTATATCAACATGTCCGAGACGATGGAGGATTCCAGCAAAACCTACACGGATATTCTAGGCTCTGATTCGATCAGCGACCTGACACATATTTTAGAAACAGTGATCTTATCGGCGATCGATAAACTTTCTTATTTGAGTTCACAGGATAACTACATCATCAAGAAGATTATGCGTCACCTAGAATCGAATTATGATCATCAAATCAAGTTAAATGACCTTGCCGAATTGGCCCATGTCAACAGCAGTTATCTTAGCCGCTTAATTAAACAAGAGACCGGTTCTACCTTAACTGAAATACTCACGAAGATTCGTATCGATAAAGCCAAGGAACTTCTGGAGCTAGGGCACATGAAAACCTATGAAATTGCCATCAAAGTCGGCATCGAAGATCCTGCCTATTTTTCACAAGTATTCAAGAAATATACAGGACTCAGTCCTTCTGAATTCAAAAAAATTAGATAAACCACTCAGTGGTTTATCTAATTGATAAGTATCCGCCTTTCATAGGCGATACTGCTAGATGAGAATATATTTTTAGTACGCCCTTCTTTTCTTTCAACTTGGGTTTGACGTAAACAGCCCTTCTGACCTTTAAGATTTCATCCATTTCGGCTTCCGTTTTTCTTACACCCTTTTCACCGATTATGTTCAAAGTTCTGTTTGGAATATCGATTTCAATCAAGTCATGCTCTTCAACTAGGGCTATATTGCCCCCTTCTTCCGCTTCGGGAGACACGTGACCGATCGCTGGGCCTCTTGTCGCACCCGAAAATCTTCCATCTGTGATCAGCGCCACCGAATGCGCTATTTTAGGATTTGAGGCAATGGCTTCTGTCGTATAGAACATTTCAGGCATGCCCGATCCTCTTGGTCCTTCATATCTGATAAAGACGATATCACCCGGTTCGATCCGGTCGTTGATAATGGCATGGTAAGCATCCTCTTCACTATTGAAAGGCCTTGCTCTTCCAACAACCTGTAACATCGCCTTATCGATTGCAGAATGCTTTACGACCGCACCTTCTAAAGCTAGATTGCCCTTCAGAATTGCGATAGCGCCCTGTTCTTGAATCGGTGCGGTTAGCTGCTTTAACACACTGCTGACTGCTACGCCCTTAATCTCCAAGTACTTGTGACACTTTTCATAATAGCCATTTTCCTTGAGATCCCTTAGGTTTTCTCCGAGTGTTTTACCGGTAACCGTCAGTACATCTAGATGTAAATGCGCTTTTATGGCTTCCATTACAGCCGGTGTGCCACCCGCGTACCAGTAATACTCTACCGGATAAAAACCACTTGGCCGAACGTTACAAAGAAATGGTATTTTTCTATGAATCTCATCAAAGAGTTCCGGCACAAGTTCCAAACCCAGTTCATGAGCAATCGCCGGCAGATGCAATAAAGAA
The DNA here is from genome assembly GCA_016938815.1 of Clostridia bacterium. Lineage (GTDB taxonomy): Bacteria > Bacillota > Clostridia > Peptostreptococcales > Acidaminobacteraceae > JAFGTX01. The sequence goes on from JAFGTX010000261.1 coordinate 6,828, forward strand.
TTCGTTGATCCAGCAATCGCCGCATGTACCATAATCGCATTTTCAAAAGCTTTCAGGGTCATGATCTTTTTAGGACTGATGTCCTTATCAATTAACTCTATAACTTGCTTGCCTGCGTCTACAGCGACATGTTTGATGCCACCGAGTGCTGCTGGCATAATCGCCGAGCCCGGCAGTGCCATGCCAAGCGCCTCCGCCATGATCTGCATCGTCGCAGCGGTCCCCATGAACTGGCAGGCGCCGCAGCCTGTACAAGCATTTTGCTTATAATAGGTATAAGTTTCTTCATCGATTTCTTCTCTTAAAAATTTGGCCTGATAGGTCCCAATTTGTTCTAAGGTCAAATTGTCTTTGCCAGCCATCATGACGCCGCCGGGAACAAAAATCGACGGCAAATTGTTTCTAGCCATAGCCATCAAATGCGCTGGAACCGACTTGTCACAAGAGGCTAGAAAAACAGCGCCATCAAAAGGTGTTGATTGCATTTGAACTTCGATCATGTTGACAATCATTTCCCTAGATAGTAGCGAGTAATTCATACCGTCATGGCCTTGAGCAATACCATCGCACATATCGGTCACGGTATATCTTGCCCCTCTGCCACCCTTTTCATTGACACCTTTTCTGACCCATTCTACATATTCATCGAGGTGGACGCTACCGGGATGACTTTCACCGGCAGAACTTTGAATCATAATTTGGGCCTTGTCCAATTCTTCGATTGTCCATCCGGCACCAATTTTCAAGGAATCAATTTCTGCAGCAACGCCTCTCATTGCTTGACTTTTCAACATATCTATCACTTCCATCTCATTCTAAACTGTGAATCCTACTTGAAATGACGCACTATATTTTGCGCCGCCAATATATCCATGTTGATAAATACTTCTTCCGTGAAGGTGCCCACGTGAGGTGTCAGTATGACATTATCGTAAGCCTTTAAAGGTGAATCCGTTTTAGGTTCTACATCAAAGACATCGATTGCCGCAAATGAGATAATACCCTCATCCAAGGCTTCACATAAATCCGTTTCATCGACAATGGGACCTCTTGCCGTGTTAATCAATATAGGCTTCTTCTTCATCAGCTTCATGGTATCAGCGTTAATCAAACCTTTGGTAGATTCTAACAAAGGTGCATGGATGCTGATGACGTCCGACTTTGCCATCACCTCTTCAAAGCTCAGGTACTCTGCACCTAACGCATCGGCCACTTCATTTCTTTTGGGACTTGTATAAACTACCTTCATATCGAAAGCTTGCGCTTTTCTTGCAACTTCTTGACCTATATTGCCCATACCGATAATGCCAAGTACTTTATTTTCTAGGCTATTGCCTAAAACTTTGGTCCACTGGCCAATTTTCATCTCTGCATTCAAATCGCTGATTTTTCTATTGATCATCAACAAATACGACATAACGAGTTCTGCTACAGGCTTTTCAACAACGCCTAGTGTTCTTGCTACGACGATTTCTTTTTCTTTTGCATAGGCAACATCTACAGAATCCGTGCCTACACCTCTTCTTGCAATGACTTTAAGGTTTGGTGCTGAATCGATTACTTTTTTAGTGATGCCTTCTAAATCGCATATGATGCCCTCGGCTTCACCGATCATCGAAATGACTTCATCTTCGTTTAAGAATTTATTGTATGGGTTGTTGATGACTTCAAAACCATTTTCTCGTAAGATCTTTTCTCCCTCATCAGAGAACCTTCCAAAGAATTCTGAAGTGATTACTATTCTTTTTGTCATATATTCATCTCCTTCTTACAGAAACACTAACTGCGGAAATAAAATCGTTAAAATCAAGACCATAAGAATGATACTGATATAAGGCAATACGGCCTTAAAGGATCGCTCTAGACCTAATTCCCCAATAGAGGCCGCTATCAATAGACACAGGCCATAAGGCGGTGTTACCAGACCAATGGATAAGGTAACCACCACAATAATGCCTAAATGCACATTGGAGATGCCCAGTAAAGTCGCCGCTGGTAAAATAATCGGCACAAATAAGATCATGGCAGGTATAGCGTCCATAAAGGTACCTACAAATAGGAAAAACAGGACCACGATTACTAAAAATGCAATTGGCGATGAAATGGTGTTCATGAAAAATCCTTGTACAAAAGAACCGACTTTATAATAGCCCAATAATTCTCCGAGGGCACTGGCAGTTGCCAAAGCGAATAAAGATAAAGAACTGAGTTTTAAGGTTTCTTCTAATATTTTAGGGATACTTTTCAATTTGATTGTTTTGTAATAGAACATCCCTACGAAAAATGCATATACCGATGAAAAAGCCGCCGCTTCCGTAGCGGTATACCAACCGGTCACAACGCCACCTATAATAATGACCGGCGTTAGAAGGGCAGGAATCGATTCACGGATCAATTTAATCTTGGTTTGCATATCTGTTTTTTCATAACGCGGGAAATCCTTCTTCTTCGCCATGATCCACACGACACCCATCATACCAAGTCCAATAAGAATCCCCGGAATCATACCACCTAAAAAGAGTTTCCCGATGGAGGCATTGGTAAGGCCACCGTAAATAACCATAACAATACTTGGTGGAATAATACCACCAATCGTTGATGATGCTGCAGTTACACCGACAGCGGTTTCTTTGTCATAGCCGCTTTCAATCATGCTCGGTATAAGAATCTTACCCACGCCTGCCGTATCAGCAGTCGATGATCCAGATACACCGGCAAATATCATGGAAACCAGTATATTGGAATGGGCTAAGCCACCCTTTACATGTCCTACCAAGGCATTGGACAAATCTATGAGTTTTTTGGTGATATTCCCTTCATTCATCAGATTGGCTGTCAGGATGAATAAAGGCACCGCCAACAATACAAATGAATTTAGACCATAAAACATTTTCATCGGTACCACAAGATTAGGGATATTTTCAATGTTGCTGATACCAATCAAAGACACAATACCTATAGAAAAGGCGATCGGCGTACCTATTACAATCAATACTATAAATAGAATGACCAAAAATAATGCAAACATTATTTTCCTCCTCTCATTTGAATGATTCTAGCTGCAATATGTTCAATTTTATAGATGCTCATAAAGGCTGCTGAAATCGGTATGACCGCCCATACATAGCCCATTTTAAAATCGGGTAAGGAGTACCAGTTATAATTCCAAAAGGCCACCATAATCTCTTTGCCATAGACGAGCATGTATAAAGTAAATCCCAACATAAGCAAATCAATAATAAGATCGAGCACGTGTTTTTTGATGCCCGTTAATTTCGTCTTTAAAAAATCAAAGCTAAAATGCGCTTCTTCCCTTACCATCATGGAAGCACCCATAAATACAGCCCACACAAATGAAAATACGGCGATTTCCTCAGTCCATAGCACCGATACAGCCATGTATCTGGCTATAATCTGGATGATGACAACCACTATGAATATGGACAAACAAATCATGCCTATATATTTTTGAATTTTTTCTAACAAGTCAATGCCTTTGTTCATGCTTTCACCTCAAATTTTTAAAGGGGAGCCAAAGCTCCCCCTTCTTAAGATTATTTCGCTTCTCTTATTGCCTGTAAAAGTTCTTCTAGACCAAGTTCACTTGCAACCTTGTCTTGAAGTGGAATTGCAGCTTCGATAAATGGTGTTCTATCGATTTCGTTAACAATACCACCATCAGCAATCAATTGCTCTTTATATGATTCTTCTTCGTTATAAATTGCTGTTCTTTCTGCAGCTACAGAAGCTTCAGCAGCTTTGATCAATTCATTTTTTTGCTCTTCAGTCATTTGGTCAAATTTCTTAGCATTGACTAGCAATAAACGTGTTGTATAGTCATGACCAGTTTCTGTTAAGTATTTGCCGTTCGCTGTCTTATGATGCTCCATTGGTACTAAGTATGGATACGCATTTTCAGCGGCATCAACAATACCCTGTTGTAAACCTTGGTATAATTCACCCCATGCTACTGCTGTTGGAATAGCACCTAAGCTTGTCCAGTATTCAGATACTGCGCCAGAAGTTTGAGTACGGATCTTCATACCTTTGATATCTTCGATAGAATTTAAAGGCTTTTTACCGTAGTAGTGACGAACCGCTGCTGTCCAGTAACCTAACACTTTAAACTCTTTATTTGATTTGTTATAGATAATATCTGACATAGCTTGTCCTACATCGCCATCGACAACGTTTTCCCAGTGGTCATAACTATCAAATAGATAAGGTAGTGAGAATAAATCAATCTCTTTAATACCCGTCTTAGTCATGAAACCCGGAGAAACCAATACCACGTCAGCTGCGCCTAATTTCAATTTTTCAACCAATTCGGCTTCACTTGTACCGATTGTTCCAGCATGTACTTCAACATCGAACATACCGTTTGCTTCTGCTACTTTTTCAAACTCTAACAACCCTGTTTGATATGGACTATCTGTATTGGTTTGATTGTGTGCAGCGACTATTTTGATTGGAGCTGCTGCTACGGCTACTTCTGTTTGTGCACTTTCAGCATTACTGTCACTACTTGCTGCCGTTTGATTACCACATCCAACGAAAGCCACAGTAGCTGCCAACAAGGTCACTAATGCCATCATTCTGATTTTCTTCATTCGATTTCCCCCTAATAATAATTTACTTAATGCCGTTTACATCAGGTTCTGTAAACCGCTTGTCTTCATTTATTATATTTTACTTGTTCTAAAATATTAATGCATTATCTTTACCAAAAGCATTAGTTATTTTTACACAAGTTGCCTTATTGTTTCAAATTGCTTTGAAAACGTTTTCTTTCTATGAATTTTTTGACTTTTCTTTCATTTTATTTACTCGCGATACACAATTTTATAAAATATTGATTAATTTCTCCGAACCGCTATACTTAAAGTATTGTTAATTAAGGATTGGGGAGACGTTATGATCAATAGAGATATATTAGAACTAAAAAAACGATTTAAAAAAGGGGACTGTACCTTTACCAAAGTAAGCGGCTGTTACGTCAACAGCGAAAAAGAGACCCTCTTGAAATTCCAAGAAACATTCTTGAATCTACCGGATGATGAGTTGTTCAAATACTTGGAGATTGCAAAGAAGGCCCTCTCCGGCAAAATCGGCAACAATCTTCTAGAGTTGAATTTCTCGCTGAACGAAGATTTCCAAAATGAGAGACAGCAACTTCTAATGATGCTGACCAAAAGTGGTTTGAAAGAAGAGGCCATCCTCTCCCACTTCTACGAATCTGTCATCGATGCCTATGAGTGTCCTGAAAACTACTTGATTCTTGTTTTTCACGATGCCTACGATGTCATGACCAAGACTTCCGACAACCGAAAGGTCGATGAATCGGAGGAAGTCTACGAATACATTCTTTGTACCATTTGTCCGGTTTCATTATCGAAAGCAGGCCTTGGTTACTTTGACCAAGAAAAGAAGATCAAATCCAGAATCCGTGACTGGGTGGTTGGCCTTCCGAGCATAGGCTTCACCTTCCCTGGCTTCATCGATCGCGGTAGTGATGTCGATACCGTCATGTATTATACAAAGGACACCAAAGAACCGCATGCGGAATTCATGGAGCATGCCCTCGGCTGTTTCCCGAAACAGACGGCGACCAATCAACTTGAAACCTTTGAAAGTCTCGTGAAAAGTGCCGTCACTGGCGATGATATGACTTCTGATGAAGTCTTTGCAGAAATTCAAGAGAATCTCAATACCATGGTTGTAAGCCACAAGGAAACCTATGAAGATACCGATGAGGCGCCTATCATACTTTCTAAAGAAAAAGTGAAAAATCTACTCGTTGAAAGTGGTGTACCTGAGGAAATTACAGTGAAGATTGAAGCCTCCTATGAAAAACAGTTCGGCGAAGAAGCACCTCTTGCAGAAAATTTGGTCGATACCAAATTAGTTAAGAAGCATGCTCAAAAGAAAAAAGAAGAGAGGCTCATGACGCAAATCAAAGAATTGGAATCCAAATTAGAAGAAGTTGAAAAAGTAGCTGAATCAGGTACAGACGATGACGTGATGGACGAAATCTATGAGACGGCCGATGTTTCAGCAGCATCTGATGATTCACAGGAATCACCAAAGTATGATGTCATCCTGCAGGTTAAACCGGAGAAACTGCATACGATAAAAACAGAAATGATCAATGGACAGCGCTGTATCATCGTGCCAATCGATGATAACGAACAAGCCACTATTAATGGTATAGAAGATTTACTATAAGGTATTTAGCTGTTTTTGAACACAAAAACGACCTCCCAAAAGATAGATTTTTAAATCTCGCTTTTTAGGAGGTCGTTTCAATAGCTTCAAGGATATATTATCCTATATAATTTCTTTATTGAAATGTCCTCTTGTATCTGTTTCTTTATTGAAGGCGGCGCCATTGCCACTGCCATTTAACTTGTTTATCGCCATTTTAATGGTTTCCACAACCTGATCCTTTGATTCTACAGTGAAGTTTAGTCGGAATGCCTCAACCCCTTTTATGTTTTTCAGTTCATCTAAAAGATTAAGGGTCTTTCCATTAAGAATCGTCGTTGTACAATCTTCATGGGAAATGATAGGGAAGGTGCCCTGCTCATCCTTCAACTCATAGCGCTTTGTTTTACAAACACCGCATTGGTTCATTTTTTTCAGTGGACAATATTTTGTAAACAGCAAAGGTGCCTTGCCATATACAATCATTTCCAATGCAGGGTAGCCGCTATTTTCCTCATAGTAGGCACTAATCAAATCTTCAATTTGCTTCTTGTTCAATTCATAAGATAAAGTGACGCGTTTCGCGCCTAATCTGTAGAGTTCATAACAACTCGTCGCATTAACCACATTTAAAGAATAATCCGTAACAAAAGGATTGGTCTTTCTGTAATGATGAATACCACCATATCCGCCGATGAGCAATTGGCCATCTTTTTCTTTATACGCGTTTTGGTTTCTTCTAACGATATTTTCAAAATAGACTTCCTCAATGCCACAGCTCACACAAGCATCATACTGCTCCTGAGTTGTGACTGTTGCTGTAAGGTATGGTTTTTCAGGTGCAAAGCTGATCTTTTCTCGTGCTTCCAAATCCTTGGTTCTTTTCTTTTGACTGCCCAACTTCAGGTCGTACAAGCCTTCTACGATATCCCGTCTTGCCGCATTCATGATTTTAGCTGGAATGAAGGCATTGCACTCCTCATAATCTACATGACTCAGTTCGAAGATCGTATCATTTAATCTCGCAAATTGCTTAATGACCTGCTCTTTTGTTGTCGGGTTATTAATCGCCTCACCGAGTATTTCTTCGCTTTCATAGAGATAATTGAAACCGAGGCCCTCTGCATCGACAACCAGCTTTGAATCTGGATAGGCATATACTTTGATATTCAAGTCGAAACGCTGAAACTCCTTTTCCAATGACGCCTCTAAGGCTTTGTAATAAGCATTGTCCTTTGTTATATAAACCGAATCGCCTTTAGAAAGTTTTTCTTTGATTTTGATATAGCAGACGTCATCTGCCTTGTTGATGAGATTGCCCTCTTTATCGTACAATTTTGCCACACTTAAAACGACGTCTTCATTGTTGTGGCTTATTCTGATGATATCATTCTGGTTTAAGGTCTGCGTAAGCCTTATTTCGTACATATCCTTAAGAATCTTGCTGATGCTGCCAATCTCAAAACCAAAGTTATTCGGTCTTAAGATGTTGGTAATATCTTTGGCATCTTCATGGAACAAATAGCCTTTGGTAAAGGTTCTGTTGAATGTCTTCTTCAGATCTTCTTTGTCGTCTTCGCTAATTTTATGATCCAAAGCCGTACGGTATTTTGAAACAACGTTAGCAACATACGCAGGCTCTTTCATTCGACCCTCTATTTTTAAAGAATCGATTTCACGTAAATCATCGATATGATCGATCGTGTTTAAGTCCTTCGTAGAAAGAATATAATTCTTCCCTAAAACGGTCTCGGTGGTCTTATCGATGAGCTCGTATTCTTTACGGCATGAGCCGACACATCTTCCTCGGTTTCCGCTTCGGTAGCCGATTAATCCAGACATGAGACAGTTGCCGGAATAAGAGATACACAAAGCACCATGAACGAAAATTTCTAATGGTATGTCAGCCTCTCTTTTGATTTCCTTGACCTTTTCGATCTCAAGTTCGCGGGACAAAACAACTCTTTTAGCACCCATTTCTTTCAATAGCAAGGTACCATCTAAGTCGTCTATGCCCATTTGGGTTGAGCAGTGTGCTTCCATATCCAGAAAGTTTTTCACGATATAGTCGAAAGCAGCCAAATCCTGAACGATGATACCATCCACACCAATTTCATTCAGTGCCTGCATTTGTTCTTTCATTTCTTCGATTTCATTTTCGAAAACGATGGTATTCATCGTCACGTAGATTTTAACATTTCTCAGATGGGCATAAGCAACGGCCTCTCTTAACGATTCCAAATCGAAATTAGAGGAATAGGCACGTGCACCAAATTTTTGCATCCCCAAGTATATTGCATCACAACCGTTGGAAATGGCAGCCTTCAAGGCCTCCACATTTCCTGCTGGTGCTAGTAGTTCTGTCATCTTTTTCTCCTTATCACCCATAAAACACACGATCTTTGCATTTATTCATTATAAGGTTCATTTAAATTAATTTCCAGTAAAATCGGTGTATGATCTTGTCTTTCACCGGAATCTATCATCTCAGATTTAAGAACCCTGTCTGCTATTCTATCACTAACCAGCCAATAGTCAATTCTCCAGCCTGAATTATTGATTTTACTCGTTTTCACCCTTTGACCCCACCAAGAATAGACGCCTTCCACGTCACCGTGAACATGTCTGAAGGTATCGGTAAAGCCCTTGCTGAGTAGATTTGTAAATCCTTCACGTTCTTCATCGGTGAAGCCTGGTGACGTACGGTTCGTCGCAGGGTTGGCTAAATCGATCTCCTTATGGGCGACATTGTAGTCTCCCGTCGCCAATACCGGTTTCTCCTGATCCAAACGTTCAAGATATTCGGCATACTTCACATCCCAAACTTGTCTTTCCTTTAACCGTCTAAGACCATCTCCAGCGTTAGGCGTATAGACTTGGGTCAAATAGAATGTTCCAAAATCCAAGGTGATGATTCTGCCCTCCATATCCATGGTATCCGGCGCTTCAATCTCAGGACAAATGACTTCCGGTGCGTACTGATCCTTATATAAAAACATAGTTCCGGCATAACCTTTTCTAGCCGGTTCCTGAGAACTTCTCCATGTGTAGGCATAGCCTTTAAAGTAGGTTTCTAAAACTTCCATATGTTTCTTGCTTGGCCCAGCAGCAGGCAGTTTGGTTTCTTGCAAGGCAATAACATCCGCGTCCTGCGCCAAAATGGTGTCAATGACCTTTCTCGTTAATACCGCCCTATCTGAATCACTGGTTAAAGCCGCATTCAATGAATCAATATTCCATGAAATGAATTTCATAATTATTCCTCCCTTATCCTTTTTCAACTGCTTCGAGTATAAAATTTAGATACTTACCGTTCTCTTGAAGAGAGACCATATAGTCAACTGATTTTCCTTCTTCATCGGGCTGAGATGCCATTTTGATCTTCTGATTGGCAATGAGTGCTTTGGCCGCTTTACTGGTTAAAACGATGCCTTTGTCGATCAATACTTTATCGTCTTTCCACAAAGCATAGGTGCATTTTGGCTTGCACTTCCAACCCGAGCATGAAAATGATTTTGCATTTTCATAGATATTTCTGTTACACCGTGGGCAAAGACCTATGACAGCTCGGTCATCATGGTTCGAGTCTTCAAATCTCACGTCATCTCTTATTGCCACGTTGATGATCTTGCGTACCTGATCCTTGATGCCATTCATGAATGCCATCAAGTCCCCTTCACCTCTGGCGATCTGATTCAGCTTGAACTCCCATTCCCCAGTAACTTCTGGCGACTTGAGCTCATCCGGAATAACCGATACAGTCTGTATACCCTTATCGGTCGGTAAAATATTATTCTTTTCTCTTTTTATATAGCCGACATTTAAAAGCTTTTCGATAATACTTGCTCGCGTTGCCGGTGTGCCAAGGCCCTTGTCCTTAAGCTGTTCCTTTAGGACTTCATCATCGATGGTCCGACCGATGTTGGCCATAGCTGAAACCAAGGTCCCCTCGGTGAAATACTTCTTAGGCTTGGAGGTCTTATCCACTTTGTTGTATTCTATGACCGCCACTTCCTGTCCTACCTCCAAAGGTGGAAATACAATTTCCTTGGCGTCTTTAACCGCCTCAATCTCACGCCACCCTAGCTTGATGACGGAGCTCCCTTTCGAATAGAAGCGATGCTCTCCTACACGGGTTACCAAGTTGGTTTCATTGTATTCGTACTTAGGCATGAACACGGCTACAAATCGCTCAATGATCATGTTGTAGATATTTCTCTCCTGTTCGCTCATGGCTTTGACATTGGCAATTTTCTCAGTTGGAATGATGGCATGGTGATCTGTGACCTTTTTATTGTCCACGATCCTTTTGGTGATTGCCAATTTCTTTTCCAAAAGCTTCGCGACATGAACCTTGAGGTCTTCCCGCTGAATATTGGCTAAAAGCGGTTTTAACTTAGGAATCATGTCATCGGAAATATATCTGGAATCCGTTCTCGGATAAGTGGTTACTTTATGCTTTTCATATAAGGATTGGGCAATATCCAACGTGTCCTTGATGGAATACCCGTATTTCTTGTTGGCCTGAACCTGCAATTCCGTTAAATCGTATAGAAGCGGACAGACCTTGTCCTTTTTAGCGGTTTCCAGCTCCTCAACAAAAGCAGCTTTGTCCTTTAAGTCTTCTATTAAGTCCAAGACTGCATTCTCGTCCTTCAGTTTTGTACCGATATCATCTTTCCACGTGCCCTTATAGCCTTCAAAAACACCCTCAAGCTCATAGTACTGCTCAGGTACAAAATTTATAATTTCATTATATCGGTCCACGACCATTGCCAAGGTTGGGGTTTGAACCCTACCTACAGATAGCATGGTGCTGTACTGAACCGAAAAATAGCGTGTGGCATTGATGCCGATCAGCCAATCGGCAACCGCCCTTGATATGGCGCTCTTGAACAAGGGATCATACTCCGTCCCTGGTTTCAAGTTTTCAAAGCCTTCAAGAATAGCCTGATCTGTTTGCGAGTTGATCCACAATCTTTCAAAAGGCTTCTTGGTCTTTGTCATCCTATAGACCAGTCTAAAAATAAGTTCCCCTTCACGCCCGGAGTCGGTCGCACAAATGAGGGATTCCGTCGTCTCGTCGTTGATGAGATTATTGATAATCTCAAATTGGTCCTTCGTACCCGGCAATACTTGGTATTGCATTTTCTTAGGTATAATCGGCAAGGTATCGACCCGCCAAGTCCTAAGTCTTTCGTCATAGTCCTCAGGATAGGAAAGACCCACTAAATGACCGACACACCATGTTATTTTATAACCCTGGCCTTCAAAATATCCATTTTTTCTATTAGTCAAACCAAGCACTTTTGCAATGTCTTTAGCAACACTTGGCTTCTCCGTTATAATTAATTTGTAACTCATTTAAATCCCCTTAGATACCGCTCGGGTTATTTGTATAAAAATCATCAGCCCTATTATTTTATCACATTTAAGGGTAATTAAATAATACCATAATTGAATCCTTTAAAAACCTGTGTTATCATACCTTATGGATGATATCTTTTAGAATCATACCTGCTTTAATATAAAAATCAATTAACACTAATCTGCTTTGAGCTGAGGCCATGGACAGACGAACTAACATTTGAGTCTAATTAAAAGAGTGATGATATTTATTCAAAAGCAGGTGTAGTGGACTATGACAGTCTATATCTACATCTTTTTTATTGCTTGATTTATATAAAAATTAAGGAGTGTGACTATGAATTTCAAGGAAAAGAACAGACAGATTAACAAGGAAGCGAAAATAACCTTAGGACTTTATGTACTCTTTTTCATATGGTGGTTTGCTTTTGCTTATGGGATTGGTTTAAAGGACGTATCAGAGTATCACTATATACTCGGCTTTCCTTCTTGGTTCTTCTACAGTTGCATCGTAGGCTATGTCATGATTTCTGCACTACTGGCATTTGTCGTGAAAAAATACTTCAAGGATATTGATTTTGAAGAAAATGAAGAGGAGGCAAACTAATGGGCAATCCAATGATACTCATACCAATGATCGTTTATCTGATACTCATGTTTTCAATCGCCATTTACACCAATAAATTGTCTTCCGGCAGTGGCAGCTTTATGGAGGAATACTTCATCGGCGGTAGATCCATGGGCGGCTTTGTTCTTGCCATGACCCTTATCGCTACCTATTCCAGTGCCAGCAGTTTCGTTGGAGGCCCTGGTGTAGCTTATTCATTAGGCTATGGTTGGATACTCCTTGCCATGATTCAAGTCCCTACAGCATTCCTTACCCTTGGGGTCTTAGGCAAGAAATTTGCCATTATTTCAAGAAAAATCGATGCCGTCACTGTGACAGATTATTTAAAAGCTCGATATAATAATAAATTTATTGTCATCTCCACATCACTGGCAATGATTATCTTCTTTGCTGCTGCCATGGTAGCCCAGTTTATCGGTGGTGCCAAATTATTTGAGGCGGTTACTGGCTATTCCTACCTCATGGGTCTTGTTATATTTGGAATTACAGTGGTTATTTATACGACAATTGGAGGATTCAA
>JAFGTX010000262.1 GCA_016938815.1 Clostridia bacterium
AAAGAGAGCGTCTAAAAAGGATTGTATAGAAGCAATGAAAGATGCGCTGGATAAGGAGATTGAAAAACTATGAGTTTACTTGCAGATATAAACCACATACTAACGCCCCTCAACATTCCTGTGGAGACTGGTGTGTTTTCAGGTACACCACCAGAGGAATACTTGGTCATCACACCTATGTCAGACAGGCTTGATCTCTTTGCAGATAATGAGAGCTATATGATTGTGTCAGAAGCCAGGCTGTCCCTTTTCACAAAGAAGAACTATAACAAGCGAAAAAAGGAACTGACAAAGGCCCTGCAAGCAGGTGGCATGACCATAACAGATAGGCAGTATGTGGGCTACGAGAACGATACAAAATTTCATCATTACGCCATTGACGTAATGAAAGAATATGAAACGGAGGAAGATTAAATGGCAACAATCGGATTGGATAGTTTATATTACGCCAAGATCACAGAAGACCAAAATGGCATCGAAACCTATGGAACGCCTAAAGTTCTGGCAAAAGCCATGACAGCAGAGCTTAGTGTGGAACTAATTGAAGCAATCCTTTATGCAGATGACGGGGCATCTGAGGTCGTGAAGGAGTTTAAAAGTGGATCTCTTAGCTTGGGGATTGATGATATTGGGCCCTTGGTGGCACAGGATTTGACGGGTTGTAAAATAGACAGCAACAATGTAGTGGTATCAAGAAGTGAAGATGGCGGAAGTCCTGTGGCCATAGGGTTTCGTGCCAAGAAGGCTAACGGAAAATATCGTTATTTTTGGCTTTACAGGGTCATCTTTAGCGTTCCTGCCACAAGCCTTGCTACAAAAGGTGACTCTATTACCTTTAGCAGTCCCACCATAGAAGGAACTGTATTCAGACGAAACAAACTGGACGGTGAAAGCAAGCATCCTTGGAAAGCAGAAGTAACTGAAGGGGACAATGGGGTAGCACCCTCAACAATTTCTGGTTGGTTCACTTCAGTTTATGAACCGGATTTCACACCGGTAACACCAACCATAACCATCACAACACAGCCAGCTACCCTAACTGAAGTAACAGCTGGTAGTATCACAGGAAGTCTTTCTGTTGTGGCAAGCTCCAACACGTCAAATCCTGTGACGTATCAGTGGTATGAAAATACCGTTGACAGTTCTACTGGCGGTGCAATCATCAACGGGGAAACATCTGCAAGCTTTGATATACCAACAGACTTGCTGGCAGACACTTACTACTATTACTGTGTTTTAAGCTCTAGTGGTGCAGAGAGTGTAACAACCTCAGTAGCTACTGTTGTTGTATCGTAAGGGAGGAATGATCATGGCAGATGAAAAATTGAAGATAGATGAAGCCGCTGAAGAACGAAGTACCACCATTGATATTGGCGGCACAGAGTTTAAGATGATTCTTACCACAAAAGCTACAAAGGAAATTGCTAAACGGTATGGTGGGCTTGAAAACCTGGGTGAGAAACTGATGAAAAGTGAGAACTTTGAACTCGCACTGGATGAGATTGTCTGGCTCATTACGCTTCTTGCGAATCAGTCCATCCATATTCATAATATCAGAAACAAGGATGATAAAAGGGATCTGATTACAGAAGAAGAAGTGGAGCTTCTCACCACACCTTTTGATCTGGCGAGTTACAAAAATGCCATTATGGCAAGCATGATGAAAGGCACCAAAAGGAATGTGGAGAGTGAATCCTCAAAAAACGAGGTGGTCGGGTAAGTGATGAAGAACTCTTTACCCGACTGATTTATTATGGAACTACTCATCTAAGTAGAAGAGAAAATGAAGTGTGGCTGATGCCCATCGGTTACTTGATGGACCTTTGGGAATGTCATAAGCAGTTTATTGGTATCTCGAAACCAAGAAAGGAATATACCATCGATGAGGTAATTCCTGAATGGATCTAGTGAAATCACATGTTCATTACGCTGATATCGAAATTAATTAGATAAGAACACAGAATAGAACCATTGATTACGATGACACCGGAATTAGGTGTCTTTTTTGATGCCCTGAAGGAGGAGGTGAAGAAGTATGGCAGGTGATAACTTATCTTAGAAGTCGGATAAATTCCAATATCCCATATGTGTAGTTATCCTCCTTTCTCTTGCGAGTTATTGAATAATGGC
>JAFGTX010000263.1 GCA_016938815.1 Clostridia bacterium
CCCGCTCTCGCCAAGGCTTCGACCACAAAAGATCCGACACCGCCCACGCCAAATACCCCAACATGACTGTGCTGTAATTTTTCCATACCTGTTTCTCCCAGCAAGAACTGGGTTCTTAGAAATTGTTCTTTACTCATGACTTGCCCTTCTTTTATCTATTTGGCTGCATAAAGAGAAATGATGTTTTTAATTACTTCAACAGCCTTTTCCATAGATTCTACAACACAATATTCATATTTACCATGGAAATTATGTCCGCCTGTGAAAATGTTTGGTGTTGGGAGACCCATGTAGGATAATCTCGCACCGTCTGTACCGCCGCGAATCGCTACGATCTTAGGTTCGATATCCGCCATCTCCATCGCCTCAACTGCCGTATCCACTACATGCATCACCGGCAAAATCTTTTCCTTCATGTTGTAATAAGAATCCGTTATTTTAAGTTCTACCGTACCTGCGCCGTATTTTTCATTGATAAAAGTTACCGCTTTTGTCATCAATTCTTTTTTCGCTTCAAACTTTTCTCTGGAGTGGTCACGGATGATATAGAACATCTCTACCTTTGATACATTGCCATTGAATTCATCCAAGTGGTAGAAACCTTCATATTTTTCCGTATAGCCAGGGATTTCAAAAGTTGGCAATAAACCGTTCAGCTCCATACCGATCAGTACCGCATTTTTCATTTTGTGCTTGGCACTGCCTGGGTGAATGTTAATTCCGTTCACAACCAATTCAGCAGATGCCGCATTGAAGTTCTCATACTCTATTTCACCGATTTCTCCACCATCGATGGTATAAGCAAAATCTGCACCGAATTTCTTAACGTCAAATAAATCTGCGCCTCGACCGATTTCTTCATCAGGCGTAAAGCCTATTTTAATCGCACCGTGTTTGTACGATGGCGTTTTCATAACAAACTCTGCAAAAGCCATAATCTCTGCAATACCAGCCTTGTTGTCCGCGCCAAGTAATGTGGTACCATCTGTCGAGATAATTGTTTGACCTTTGTATTGTGGTAACTCAGGGAAATCTTTAACTGATAAGACGATATTCTGTGCCTTGTTCAAAACGATATCGCCACCGTCATAATTCTCTGTAATGAGTGGTTTAACGTCCTTTCCACTGAAATCAGGGCTTGTATCCATATGTGCGATCAAACCGATGGCCGGTACACTGTGCTCTACATTCGATGGAATTTCAGCCATAACGTATCCATTGTCGTCCATAGCTGCACTTGCAATACCCATCGCCTTTAATTCTTCTACTAATAACTTTGCTAAGTCAAATTGTTTCGCTGTACTCGGGCACGTTTCCGAAGCGTCATCTGACTTCGTATCGATTACCACGTATTTTAAAAACTTTTCCACAACTGCATTCATTAAAAATGCCTCCTTTTGTATTGTTATTTGTATTTTGCCTTATAAACATCTTTGTCCTTTTCCACAATCTC
>JAFGTX010000264.1 GCA_016938815.1 Clostridia bacterium
GACCTCCAGCGAGGTCTCTTTTTATCATAGCTTTTAACTAACGTAATTCCGCATTAACTTTCTCTTTAAGGGCTTCAAGAATTCTTTCGAACACCTTATTCACCTCTTCGTCTGTCAACGTCTTATCCGCATGTCTGAATACCATTGCATAGGCCATTGATTTGTGACCTTCTTCAATCTGCTTGCCCTTGTAAACGTCAAACAATTTCACAGATTCTAAGATATTGCCACCGTTGTCCTTAATGACTTCCAGAATCTCGCCTGCTGTTACATCATCCTTCACGATCATCGCAATATCACGTGTCATTGCAGGGAATTTAGGAATTGGTTGGTATAAGCGGTCTGTTCTTGTGATTTGGAGCAAGGTGTTGAAATCAAGCTCAGCAACATAAGCACGATCCTTGATATTGAAGTTTTCAAGTACTCTCGGATGTACTTCTCCCATTGTTCCAAGTACATGATTGTTCCAAACAATCGTAGCACATCTGCCTGGATGATACGTCTTATGGTGCTTTTCAGCCTCAAATTTATAATTATCGATGCCCAGTTTGTCCAGTAAAGACACCACACTACCCTTAAGGGTGAAGAAATCTTCCTTCTTGCCTGCAATACCGATGACCATAGCCTTTTTCTCAACTGGTAATTCTGTGACAGGCATTTGTTTTGGTAAGAAGGTATTGCCGATTTCAAAGGCCTTCACTTCCTCAATCGAGCGATTCACGTTTCTCGCAATAACCTCTAGTAAGTTTGGTACAAGCGTCGTACGCATGGCACTATACTCTTCTCCTAGTGGATTTAAAAGTCTCACTTGATTTCTTAAAACGCTGCTCTCTGGCAACTGAATCATATCTACAGCACTTGGACTTACGAAGGAATATGTTGTGATTTCGTTGACACCACAAGCAAACATAGTGTGTCTCGCTAAGTCTTCAATCAACTGACCATTGGTTTTAGCACCCCAATTCGCACCTTTTGGAATGGTCATAGGAATTTTGTCGTAGCCGTAAAGTCTTGCCACTTCCTCAACGATATCATGTTCTTCGTATAGATCCATACGACATTCAGGAATCTCACACGTGATCTTGTCACCGTCAATTTTCGTTTCGATTTCAAGATTATTGAGGAGTGCCGCCATTTTATCCGCTTCTAGATTGATGCCAATTCTCTTATTGATATGGCTAACGCTGACTTCAATTGTCACAGGTTCGTGTTTGCCTGGATAGTTGTCTACGATGCCATCTACAATGGTACCAACGCCAATCAATTCTGCCAAATGACAAACTCTGTTGAGTACCATTTCGTTGGTGTAAGTTGATACGCCTTTTTCAAATCTTGAAGAGGCTTCCGAACGCAGGCCTAAGTCTTTTGAAGTTTTACGAACACTCGACTTATGGAAGTTAGCCACTTCGATTAGGATATTCTTTGTGCTTTCGCTGATATCCGAGTTGCCACCACCCATAACACCTGCAATCGCAACCGCTTTTTTAGGGTCAGCAATCACAAGCATATCATCGTTCAGTTTTCTTTCTTGCTCATCTAAAGTTAAGATGACTTCATCTTGCTGTGCACGACGCACAACGATGGTCTTGTCCTCGATGCAATCAAAGTCAAAAGCGTGAATTGGATGGCCCATTTCCAGCATAACGTAGTTTGTTATATCTACGATATTACTGATTGGTCTCATACCCGCCTTCATAAGGGCCATTTGCAACCATAAAGGTGATGGCCCAATCTTAACGTCCTTGATCATTTTTGCTGCGTATCTTGGACAAAGCTCAGGATCTTTTATTTCAATCTTGCAGTAGTTTTCAATATGGTCTTCTTGATGCTTGATGGTCATGTCCGGCCATACTAACTTTCTGTTGAAAGTAGCCGCAGTTTCTCTAGCCATACCAATCATACTTAGACAATCCGGTCTGTTTGGTGTGATTTCAAACTCAATGACATGGTCACCCATATCGGCCACTTCTTGAATCGGTTGACCCAGCACAAGGCTGTTATCTGCATTATCAAGGATCAAGATACCATTGTCAAATTCCTTTGGTACCGCTTTTTTATCGAATCCAAGCTCTTCAAGAGAACAAAGCATCCCGTTTGAAACAACGCCTCTCAGCTTGCCTTTTTTGATTTTTACGCCTCCAGAAATCCATGAACCATTAAGCGCTACAGGCACATAAGCGCCTTCAAAACAGTTGGTCGCTCCCGTCACGATTTGAATCGTCTCAGGCTCGCCTACGTTGACGTCCATGACGATCAATTTCTCCGCATCTGGATGACCCTCTATCTTTTCAATGCGACCTACCACTACTTTTTGAACGCCTTCAAGCACTTCATCAACCGTCTCAATATTTGAGCCCGTCAAAATAAGACATTCTTCTATTTCTTTTAATGTTAAGCCACTAATATCTACATATTTTTCCAGCCATTTAACAGGTACTAACATCTATTTTCCTCCATTCATTAAAACTGTTTGATAAAACGCATATCATTCTCAAAGAAGTGACGGATATCGTCAATCTCATATTTCAGCATCGTGATTCTATCGAGTCCCATACCAAAGGCAAAACCGCTGTACTCTTCTGGGTTGATACCACATTCTCTGAGTACATTTGGATGGACCATACCACAGCCTAAAATTTCTATCCAACCGCTGCCTTTACAGAAACGACAACCCTCTCCACCACACTTGAAGCAAGATACATCCACTTCTGCACTTGGTTCTGTGAATGGGAAGTAGTGTGGTCTGAATTTCGTTTTCGTTTGTGAACCGAAAATACGCTTAGCAAAGGTATCTAAAGTACCTTTTAAGTCCGCCATGGTGATGTCCTTGTCAACGACAAGACCCTCGATTTGGTGGAACATAGGTGAATGGGTTGCATCCAACTCGTCATTTCTAAAACATCTGCCTGGTGCAATAACCTTGATTGGTGGTTGTTGTGCCTGCATCGTTCTAACCTGAACCGGTGATGTTTGTGTTCTTAAAATCATATCGTCAATGATATAGAAAGTATCTGACATACTTCTTGACGGGTGATCCTTTGGCGCATTGAGGGCGTCGAAGTTATTGTATACCGTCTCAACTTCAGGACCCTCTGCAATTTTATAACCCATACCCAGGAAAATATCCTTGATTTCGTCCAGTACTAGGTTTAGTGGATGCTTGTGACCGATTTCAATCTCCGAAGCCGGCATCGTCACGTCAATGGTTTCCGTTTGAAGCTTTATTTCCATCATCGCTTCTTTTGCTGAATCCTTAACTTTTTCGATACCTTCCTCAATTGCGTTTCTTACGTCATTTACCAGTTTACCCATTTCCGGTCTTTCTTCTTGGCTAAGTTTGCCCATGCCCTTCATGACATCTGTCATAAGACCCTTCTTACCTAAAAACTTAATTCTCAGTTCTTCTACTTCTTTAAGGTCTTTGATATTTTTAATGTCATCTTTAAACGATTCTAAAATCGAGTTTAATTGGTTTTTCATGCCTTTAATAACTCCCTTCTCTTTTTATTCAAAAAACTATAAAACCTCCGTCCCATCATGGGACGAAGGTTAAATCGCGTTACCACCCAAATTATCAACATGCCAAGGCAAGTCAATCTCTTGTACAACCTTTAACGGCGTTACCCGGTAGCGACTACTTAATTCACCGCCACAGCTCCAAAGGGAACTTCAACACTTTTTCAGGGAAAACTTTCACCAACCGTTTCCTCTCTAAACCCGTCCGAACGCCTACTTTCCTTTTTCATAGCTTTCTTCTTTGACCTATTATAACAGAGACTTATCGTATTGAAAAGTCCATTTTCATTAATTTTTTTTGACGAATGGCGAAATCGTAAAGCACAATGCCTGCAGCAACGCTGGCGTTCAGCGACTCTGCACCACCGTAAATCGGAATTTTAATCAGATCATCTGCCGCTTCCAAAAATTCTTTAGAGACACCGTTGCCTTCATTACCGATGACGATAGCCAGTTTATCCTGCACAGCCAACTCATAGTGGTAAAGGCTCGCGTCTAGGGATGTGACCACCAGGCGGATCCCATGTTGCTCCGCATAAGCAATCACCTCGTCGGTATCCAGCATATGCAGTCGCACATCGAAGATGGAACCCATGGTACTTCTTAGGACTTTGGTACTATAAGGGTCCGTAGTCCCTTTAACAAGAAAGATATCCTTGATCCCCGCAGCGTCCGCCGTTCTGATCATGGTCCCGAGGTTACCCGGGTCCTGAATTCGGTCCAGCACCAAACTTAAATAGGTAGTCTCACCTTCGAGAATATCGGTGTCTAGCACTTCTGGCATCATCGGAGCCACCGCTAAAACACCTTGGCTATTGACCGTATCCGAAATCGCATCGAATAGCTTTGGCGCAACTTCATGCAGGCGATATCCTTTTGCTTCAACCGCTTCGATAAGCGCGGTTCCACGTTCATTGTCCCATAACGCACTACTGTAGAATACGTCCTTTAGTGCGATAGACTTTTCCAAAGCCGATTCCACAAATCGAATGCCTTCTATGACAAAGGCATTTTGCTCGCGTCTGTATTTCTTCTTGCCGAGCTGCTGCAACTCTTTTATTTTCTTGTTATCAGGCGATGTCAAAATCTCACGATTATGCATTTTCTATCTTCTTCAAGTCGTCATTATGTCCAATCACGACGAGAATGTCTCCTTCTTTGATTGTAATATCCGCCGTCACGGCAATATTGATTTCTGTGCCGTGTTTAATGGCCATGACGTTGACACCATATTTGGCACGCATGTTGATTTCCACCAGATTCTTGCCAATCCATTCGTCTAGAGCCAAGACCTCCATGATGCTGTAATCCGGCGCCAATTCGATATAGTCCAAAATATTATCGGAAACAAGGTTCTTGGCGATACGGATACCCATCTCTTTTTCAGGATAGACGATACGGTTGGCACCGATTTTACTCAATACCTTACCGTGTAATTCATTCTGCGCTTTGGCAACGATGTGTCTAACACCCAGTTCCTTGACCATCAAGGTGACAAGAATCGATGATTGAATGTTCTCGCCAATAGAGATGACAACAACATCAAAATTTCTCACACCAATAGACTTCAAACTGTTTTCATCCGTCGCATCCGCTTGAACCGCGTATGTCACATCATTAGCTATATTCTGAATCGTCTCTTCGTTTGTGTCGATAACCATGACCTCGCAGCCTAGTTCCGTTAGCTTATTCGCTACCGTTGCACCAAAACGACCACAACCTATAATACAAAATTGTCTTTTCATCTAATGCCCCCTAACCCACACTTACCTTGCCCTCAGGATAACGTACAGGTGATTTTCTCTTTCCTCTTTGTGTTAATGCAATGACCATGGTCAAAGGGCCAACCCTTCCAAAAAACATAGCCAACGCGATAATCAATTTACCGGCAATCGATAAATGTGATGTGATGCCTGCTGACAACCCTAC
>JAFGTX010000265.1 GCA_016938815.1 Clostridia bacterium
TACGATGAATTTTATCCATATTTTTATTGCGAACTGCCTCAACAACTTCCTCTAATTTACCATGGAGTTTCAAAGCCGGTGCTTCGACTCTATCCCAAGCACGTTTAAAATCACTGTGTTTAGGCTTGACTGCATAAAAGAAATAACCAAAAGCTTTCCGAGGTAATCACATTCATGGAAGAACCGATTTCCTGAACAGAAGCCGTGAGCTCCTGCATAAATAGAGCCACACCGTGAATATTTTTCATGATTTGATTTACCATCCCTTGGCTCTCGTCAAAAGATTGTGCAATGCCGTCATAATCCTGCGTTAACGCCGTATTTCTCCAAGCATTTCTTGAAGGGAATGCATATTTTCATCCAGCGTATTGGTGATATCTAAAATCTGTTGGTTATTACGGCTAATATTGTTGAGCTTCCGTGTAACTGCTCTCTCATTCCCATAAAAAAAGTATGCTCCTATTTTAGAAGCATACTTCGCAATCTCTATTTAACTAAGGATTCAAAGACTTCACGTGTCGCTTGAATCGTGTAATCGATTTCTTCATTTGAGTGAGCCGTCGATAGGAACAAGCCTTCAAATTGCGCCGGAGGCAATAGTATGCCCTTTTGAAGCATAGCTCTGAAATAGCGTGCATACAGCTCTGTATCCGATTTGATGACATCGTCGTAGTTCTTGATTGCGCCGTCTGTGAAGAAAAGGCAAAGCATTCCCTTGAATCGTGTCACAGTCGCTTTGATGCCCGTTTCCTGAATACATTTCTTGTAACCCTCTTCAAGTCGAATCGCTTTCATCTCGATTTCATCGTAGTGTTCTTGATGATCTCTTAAATAGCGCATAACATTTAGACCCATGGATAAGGCGATAGGATTACCGCTTAATGTACCCGCTTGATAAACGCCGCCCAGCGGTGAAACACAAGACATGATTTCCTTTTTACCACCATAAGCGCCAACCGGCAAACCGCCACCAATGATTTTACCAAAAGTCGTCATATCCGGTGTAATACCAAATAATTTTTGAGCACCGCCATAGTTGACTCTAAAACCTGTGATGACTTCATCGAAAATCAAGATGATGCCCTCGTCTTCCGTTAATTTTCTAAGACCATGGATGAAGCTCTCATCTGCCGGTACAACACCCATATTGCCAGCAATAGGTTCAATGATTACCGCAGCAATTTCGTCCTTGTTTTCTTCAACAGCACGCTTAACCGCTTCCAAATCGTTATATGGCACGACAATCGTATCCTTTACCGTACCTGCAGTCACACCAGAGCTCGTCGGTACGCCAAATGTCATGGCACCTGAACCTGCTTTTACGAGTAAGGCGTCGCCATGACCGTGGTAACAGCCTTCAAATTTGATGATTTTATCGCGTTTCGTGTAACCTCTCGCCACACGAAGGGCACTCATCGTCGCTTCCGTACCGGAGTTTACCATTCGTAAGAGTTCTACCGATGGATAGGCATGGATGATTTCCTTCGCCATATCGATTTCGATTTCCGTTGCAATACCATAGCTGGTCCCTTTTTGAATCATTTCTAAGATGCCTTGATACGCGATATCTGAGCTATGACCTAGAAGCATCGGTCCCCAAGAACAGATATAGTCGATATACTCATTGCCATCGACGTCAATCAACTTTGAACCTTTAGACTCTTTGGCAAAAATCGGCGCCATGCCAACAGAACCAAAAGCTCTTACGGGACTGTTAACGCCACCTGGGATATAATTGCACGCTTCTTCAAAAAGCGCTTTCGATTGATCAAATTTCATTAATTGTACACCTCCAAAAGTCTTACGATTTCTTTTGCAAAGTAAGTGATGATGATATCCGCGCCACTACGCTTAATCGCAATCAACGATTCTAGAATGGCCTTTTCGTCTACGATACCTTGATCTACAGCAAGACGAAGCATGGCATACTCGCCACTCACCTGATAAGCCGCCATTGGTAAATTGAATGTATCTTTACCGGTTCTAAGAATATCCAAGTAAGGCATTGCTGGTTTAACCATGAGGATGTCAGCGCCTTCCATTACGTCCAATTCCATTTCACGCATCGCTTCTTCTCTGTTGGCATAATCCATTTGATAAGCACGTCTATCGCCAAAGGCCGGTGCTGAATTTGCCGCTTCTCTAAAAGGTCCATAATAGTTAGATGCGTATTTTGCACTGTAGCTCATGATCGGAACATGGCCAAAACCGTTTTCATCAAGAGTTTCTCTCATGTTGCCAATTCTGCCGTCCATCATGTCTGATGGTGCTACCATATCCGCACCTGCTTCTGCATGACTAAGGGCTACTTTTGACAACAACTCTAAGGATGCCTCTAAGTCGATTGTTCCGTCCGGATGGAATTTACAACAATGACCATCGCTCTTATACTGACATAAACAAACATCTGTAATGACATACATGCCCATATCTAGAGATTTAATCTTACGAATGGCTTGTTGCACGATACCGTCTTTTGCGTAAGCCGGTGTCGCTTCTGCATCCTTTTCATTAGGTGAACCAAATAGAATCAGGTATTTGATGCCCTTCTCTTTTAGGAACGGGATTTCCTTTTCCAAAGCATCTACAGATAAATGGTATTGATCTTTAAGTGAACTAATTTCTTCTCTGATGCCTGTACCTTCTACCATGAACAGTGGGTATACGATGTCGTTCATAGAAATCGCCACTTCTTTTACTAAATCTCTTATTAATTGGTTGCCTCTTAATCTTGTTGGTTTCATAGTTGCCTCCTATAATGTTGTCTTAATGCGTGATAGCAGTCCGTCAATGGTATATTCTTCTGCCTCACCTGTCACTTGAAGTCCATTATCTGCAAGTGTTTGACTTGTAATCGGACCAATACTGAAAATTGATGTCTTTGCCAGTGCCCCTTGATCGATGCCATTCGCTTGGCAGACGGCCAAGAAATTATGCACCGTTGATGAGCTGGTAAATGTCAAAAGAACCTCTTTCGAATCTGCCAATACATCCTTCAAACGTTCGATTTCAGTATCTTCATCTATTTTTGTCTCGTAGGTTTGAATTTCTGTCACCTCAGCTAATTCCGAAAGCGCCTTAACCAGATAAGGTCGCGCTTCCTTAGACCGTGGTATTAAAATACGATCGCCGCTATGGAGATGTGGTTTCATAGCTTCTACCACTGCTTCACCAACATAGCGCTCCGGCACGATATCCGCCTGGATACCGTACTTTCTGAGGGCATTAGCCGTTCCGGAACCGATGGTTACAAATTTGACACCATGAAAATGTCTACCATCATAACCCAGTTTTTCTACACAGTCGAAAAAGACATCCACGCCGTTTTCACTGGTAAAAACAATATACTGATAATCTCCTACCTTATGAATATGCTCTGAAAGACCCGTATCCTCTAAAGCATGAATTTTAATCGCCGGCACTTCAATGGCGTCACCGCCTAACTTGACAATTTCCTCAACAAGACGGCTGTTTTGAGCTCGTGAACGTGTCACCACCACTTTTTTCCCAAAGAGCGGCTTTTCCTCAAAGAAGTTCAAATCCTCTCGTCTATTGACGACATCACCCACGACAATCAAACACGGTGGTTTGATCTTGTATTGATTTTTCATGTTTTCCAGTTCTTCAAGCGTGCCTGTCCAGGTCTCCTGATCTGGATAAGACGCCTTTCTGATAATCGCTACTGGCGTTTTCGGGTTTTTACCATGGTCGATTAAGCCATTCATAATCTTATCTATATTCTTAACACCCATGAGGAATACCAAAGTACCCGTCAAGCGGCTGATGGTTTCAAAATCAAAGCTTCTCTCATCATCTTTAAAATGCCCCGTGTAGACATGAAAATCAGAAGCATCGTCTCGATGCGTAATCGGAATACCCGCATAAGCCAAGCCACCGATAGCCGAAGTAATACCCGGGACCACTTCAAAAGTAATACCCGCTTCTCTAAGGACTTCGCCTTCCTCTCCACCGCGACCGAAAACATAAGGGTCTCCCCCTTTTAAGCGGACCACATGTTGATGCGTTTGAGCTTTTTCAACAATCAAGGCGTTGATTTCATCTTGGGTCAAGGTATGGTTGTTGGACATTTTTCCAACGAATATTTTTTCACAATCAGCAGGAACATCGTTCAGCATCGCCCGGTTTGCCAATTGATCGTAAATCAAAACGTCCGCTTCACTGAGTAAGCGTTTTGCTTTCAGCGTCATTAATTCTGGATCCCCAACGCCTGCACCCACCAAATATACTATTCCTGACATGCGCTCACCTCTTTAGATACTTTTTCTGCTACACGCTTTCCAATAGTAGGAATTTCATCATTATCCAATTCTACACAACCCTTGATCAGTTGTGTACCTGCTTCATCGCCATATAAATAATGGAAGGTAGACTGGCTCTCTCCTAACTCAAGATAAGCCCCCACCGGTATGTGGCAGCCGCCATTCACGGAATCTAAGAAGCCGCGTTCTGCCGTCATTTCCAGTGCCGTATTTGGATCTGCAATTGAATCTGCCAATAACAGTACATCTTCTCGCTCTTTCAGCACTTCGATGGCCAAAATACCCTGAGCCGGCGCAGGGATAAATGCCGCTTTATCAAGAGGTATCACAATCACCTCTTCAGATTGGAAATCAATGCGTTTCAGACCAGCATGAGCCAAGATGACGCCATCCAGATTCTCGCTGAAGATCTTGCTAACACGGGTATTGACATTCCCTCTGATATTCACTACTTGGATATCACTTCTCATACTTTGCAATTGATAACTTCGACGCTTACTACCCGTACCAATCACCGCATTTTCAGGCAAGTCCTCAATGGTTTCAATGGCATGACGTGTCACCAAAACATCACCTGCCGCCTCTCGCTTCGGTGGCGATGCAATCGCAAAACGCCCATCGATATCCGTCGGCATGTCCTTCATACTGTGAACTGCCATATCAATGGAACCCTCTAGCAACGCCTGCTCTATCTCTTTAATGAACAATCCCTTATCGCCAATCTTATCTAGCGCCACATCTAAAATGAGATCACCCTTGGTCTTGATTATTTTTGTTTCGAAAACACAATCGGGATGCTTCTCTTTTAACTGATCGATGACCCAATTCGTCTGGGTAACGGCCAGTAAACTTCCTCGCGTACCTACTATCACTTTTTTCATGACTTTACCGCAGCTCCTTTTCTATTTCAATGGATAGTTCTGTCAAGGTTAACCCATCCAGCAACTCCAGTCCTTCCGTAGATAATGTTGCAAATGCATTGATAATCGGCTTGATCGGTTGATAACCCAGCTGCTTGATTTTCTTTCTGAGTGAGCCTAACAAAATCACACGTTCAACCACGTCGTCATCAATAACCGTCATCAGTTTCTCAATCAATTTCTTACTTTCACTGGGCGCACAACTACCCGTAGATAAGCCCACCGTAATCGGTCCATGTTCACGCCAGCTCATCATATGAAAGTCACTGTCCGACCCGTCACTAAGATTAAGTACCAATTTCCCAGCACGTCTTGCCTCTTCCGCTATGCGTTTGTTGGTCTCTTTCGATTCCGTCGCCGCAATAATGAGATGCCCTTTCGATAAATGATCTACCCTGTAGGCATCACATTCAAAGGTAACCAGCGGACGATCTTCTTCGACTTTGACATCTGGGCTAATCACGTGGCAGTGCATTCTAGCACGTTCGATACCCGCCACTTTCATTCTGCTGGCAGCGCCATATCCAAAGACCACAATTCTCACCTTGTTTTCATTGAGAACAATCGGTAACATCTATTTCACCTTCTCCAGTTGGAATAAATCGGTTAATACATCTTGATACATCTCAATATCGTCCTCATGTTCCAGTGTCTTCAAAGTATCAATCGTATTCTTAAACAGTTTTTTAATGCTGGAATTGAAGACCATAGTCATATAATCTGCCTCCGATGCATCCAGTAACAACTTCTTGCTAATGGATATAACCGCTTCTTCAACATGGGATTGTTGAAGTTTTTTCAACTGGCCAATCGTCGTATCCAGTTGAGAATTTTTCACCCAAATTAGGAGTTGAGATACTTTCTCCCTGATTTCCATCTCAATTTCGGCAACCAAAGACTGCCTAATGGACATGCTTTCTAATGATATACGTTTTAAATCGTCTACCGTATAAACGGAAGCCTTCTCTAGTTCACCGATTCGTGCATCGACATCCCTTGGCACCGCCAAATCCATGAAAATGACCTTATGTGCCAAGTGCATTTCAACGGCTTCTTTTGTGAAAATAACATGAGGTGATGATGTGGCCGTAAAAATAGCGTCGTAGTCCTGCAAATAAGCATAACGCTCATCGTATTCCAACACTTCAATGGTTTCGTATTTCTTGGTCATACGGTGTGCATGGCATTTTGTCCGGTTAATCACGCTGAGTGATTTCAGGTCTTTCTCTACCAGATATTTCATCACCAATTCACTGGTATCACCACTACCGACAATCAGAATACGCTTACCCGAATACGTACCCAACTGTTCTTCTACAAACTTGATACTGATGCTGCCCACCGACGTTTGATTTTCCGATATTCTATGTTCAGATTTTGTCCTTTTGGCAAAATTAATGCTCTCTCTAAAAATCTTATTCAATATTTTTCCGCTTAAATTATACTCCATAGCATAAGCTAAGCTGTCCTTGATCTGACCGAGAATCTGGTCCTCGCCAACTACCAGCGACTCTAGACCACATGTTACCCTTAGCAAATGCTCCATGGCCCGATCTTCTGAATAGGCGTAAAAATAACGGCCGTCCGTCACGCCAAGCAAGGTCATGTAATAATTCAAAATAGCTTCATAAGAATTCTCTTCAACCATGAAATAAATTTCCGAGCGATTGCAGGTCGAAACCACCACGTATTCTAAGATACCCAGTGTGGTAAATTCTTTTTTAAGCTCTAGGATTCTACTTTTTGAAAATGCGCCTTTTTCACGTAAAACAATTGGCGTATTCTTATAGTCAATCCCAACGACATGTAAAAACATAAGTCCTCCACCAATAATAATTTTCTAAAAAAAATGACCTCAGTAGAGGTCATCTATAATTGTCTATACGATTATATCACACTTGCAGATACAAGCACACCCTTATCGTGAATAAACCCTTTTCGTACGCCATTTGCCGATTTTATACTGGCTAACAATGGCAATCACCTCAACGGTATCTGATAGCAAATAGGTTAACCAGACAATCGCAATAGGCCACTTGAGAACGACAACACCTAAAACCAACACCGGTACATGGAATACCCATTTTGATATGATCGTAGCAATGAAATAAGGTAAATTGTAACCAGACGCATTAAACACCGCACCAAATCCAAAACCAATCGCCAAAACCATCAAGGATGGCGCAAAGATTCGAATCATCGGCGCACCTAAAGTAATGACTTCTGTATCCGTCGTGAAGACATGCATGATATTTTCAGCAAAGGCAATGGCCAGTATGCCAAAGAAAGTTGCCACCATGAAACCAATTCTAGCCGCAGTTTTCACCGTTTTTTCCGCCCGTTCGATATTCTCATCTCCCAGCGCTTGACCTGTCATGGCCCCAGCACCCATGGTAAGTCCTATGAGAGGCATGAATCCAAAGTTGAAAAGTTTAATACCAATGCCCAGCGTTGCGACCGCCGCCGTACCGTAATACTGTACCAGCTTCAAGGTAATCAGACCGGATACATTTCTTGTCAACATTTCTAATCCGTTAGGCAATCCAATGGTCATCAGTTGATAATCCATCGCTTTATTTAATTTGAACATCCGTCTGAATTGGATATCTACTTTGTCTTTTTGTCTAATCAACATGAAAAAAGCAACTAAAAAGGCAACCACCGTTGAAATAACCGTCGCCAACGAAGCCCCGAAAACACCCATACCAAAGCCTGGCAAGTTCGTTCCCGGTATGATATCAAACATCAGCACAGGGTCTAAAACGAGATTGAAAATCGCAGCGATGACCATTGCAATCATCGGTTTACGACCCTCGCCCAAACATCTAAATGCCGTGTTCACTGTAAATGATGAAAACAGGATCGGTAAGAAAAATACCCTTAGATATCCATAGGACAAAGCGCTCTGAATCACTTCCGGATCACTTGTAAAAAAATGCAGCGCAGGTTTCAACGTCAGTAAAACGATTATAGCTGCGATAATGGCAACCAGACCCTTAAAGGTAATGGTTTGTTCAATGGCGATACTGGTATTTTCCTTGCTCCCAGTCCCATAATTTTGAGAAATAAGAGAAATGGAACTGTTGCCGATGATGGTATTGAGCACATCCACCATCCAAAAAATACTGATGAAGATGGTCACACCCGCAATAGCATTGGAAGATATCCGTCCAATCCAGATCATGTCTATGATTTCATAGCCCGATTGGAATAGGAAGCCCAGCATGGTTGGCACCGATAATTTTAATAATTTTTGAGTGACATCGCCTTCTAATAGATCACGCGATAATTCTTTCTCCATATTTTTCACCTACCAAAAAGTCAGCTATTAATAAAATAGCTGACTAGATTATACTACACAAAAATATTTTTTTCTATTCTTCTAATAAATTCTTTAATTCCAACGCATCATTATTTAGAATAGCAACTTTGTTATAGCCTTCTGCTTCGAATCGGTTAAGCTGCTTTCCAAATTTTTTTGCCTTTTGTAAAATCGAAACAATTGAGCCTTCTGTTCTAAGTTGCTCAGCCGTACTCATAACCACATTGATAGCAGTAGATTCGTCGTAGACCAAAGCCACCTTGTCTCTTTGGTTTGGTTTAAAGTTTCTTTCCTTTAATAGGTCAACGATACGCTCAAAACCGATAGAGAAGCCACACGCCGGTACGGATTCACCTATGAATCTACCGATTAATTCGTCATAACGGCCACCGCCGGCAACGGAATAGCCGAGATCCGACATGGCAATCTCAAAAATAGTACCTGTATAATAGCCCATGCCTCTAACTAGTGTAAAGTCGAATTCAATATCGTAAGCGCCGCCTGAAAGCATTTTAACAGCCGATATAATCGTACTGAGACTTTCAACCGCAGCTTCTTCCACACCATAATTCTTTAACGCTTCGATGTTATCCGATGAAACCACCTTCAGCACATCCATAAGCTTGTCAATGTTCGCTTCGTCGTAGCTTTCTTTCAACAATTCATTCTTCACGCCATCTTCGCCTATTTTATCCATTTTATCTAAGATGATGCATACCTTAGGAAACTCGTCATCAGAGAATCCAGCGAAGGCAATAGCACCCTTCAAGACACGACGATCATTGATTCTTACCACAAAGTTATTGAGCGAAAGTGCTGTTAAGGCTTTTGTAACCGTATTGATCAAATCGATCTCCGTCGTGATGCTCGTATCACCAATCACATCCACATCACATTGTACAAAGGTTCTGTAACGTCCCTTTTGAGAACGCTCCGCTCTATACACGTTGCCGATTTGAATCGCCTTGAAAACGCCTGGTAGATTCGCTTTATTATTCGCATAATAGCGGCATAGCGGAATCGTCAAATCGTAACGCAAGCCTAAATCCGCCAAATCACTCTCATTCAATCCCGATTGGTCTAAATCTAACTTCTCGCCACGCTTCAAGATTTTATAAATCAGTTTAAGGTTTTCACCACCGTCACTGCCTAGTAAATTTTCAATGTTTTCTACTGCAGGTGTTTCAATCTCAGTAAAACCGCTAGTCTCATAAACTTTTCTAATCGTTGATTTCACATATTCTCTCAACGCCTTATCTTCTGGTAGAAAATCTCGCATACCTCTTGCTGGATTTGTATTCATTGCCATATTAATGCCTCCCTTTATCTCTTATCACTTAATGCGCTCACGCATATTCTATTGATTACATTTAATCATCACGTCCAGCAACCTGTCGGTTGCTTGGATCTGACCGTGCGATTCTTCCTTGCTGATAATTACGTCCAGCAACCTAACGGTTGCTTGGATCGCTTACGCGTCCAATAAGACCGTGACCACTTAAAAGGGGTGATATGCAAGCCTATCACCCCTTTTAAGTGGTCACGGTCTCGCTGGACTTGTTTATCACGGAAAAAAAAGCCTGTCGTCACCGACAGGCTTATCATTCAGTCCATCAGTGCAGCACAATATCCGCTGCACCCGGGTCAAACCGAAATGCAACGTTACTTACAATGATGATGGTATGCATTTTTCTTGCTTGTAATAATCATAACGTTCATAATGGTTCTCCCTTCATTAATAAGTTGATAGTAGCATAAAATGCCAAAAGCGTCAATTGTTTTAATGACAGAAAATTAAGACTTTTGGTGCTGGTTTTACGGTATACTCTATAGTAGAAGGAGGACGATGACATGACTGATTTTATATCTACTGCAAAACCGACAAGCAAACGCAATGACGTTTTAAAACTGATTGCCATAATTACGATGGTAATTGATCATATTGGTGCTGCCTTTTTCCCTGACATGATGCTTTTCAGGACCATAGGCAGAATTGCCTTTCCTATTTTCGCTTACCAATTGGCCATTGGGTATAAGCATACTTCCAATCTTTCCGCTTACACAAAGCGGCTATTTATCTTTGGCTGTATTTCCTATGTCCCTTATATTTATTTTCTGGGTGACGGTCTAGATCCCAATCCCCTTGCATTCAATGTCATTTTTCTACTATTAGCCGGTGTGGGCGCCTTAATACTCTATGACAAGGCCTCAGACTATTTTAAACACTTCCAAAAGACCCATCAAGGATTGTATATATTCAAAGGGCTCCTGATAAGCTTATCGTTGATTCTTTATATACTTTTGCCGGAACTTTTAACCCTGACTGTTCCCCACTTTATGTTTTCTTATGGCACCTACGGTTTATTGCTGATGCTTTCATTTCATATTTTTGAAGAACGTGCCTTGCCTCTGTTGATCAGCTTTTTCTTCATCACCATTGGCACCACCTACCTCAAAGTACTTCGCTACGCACTGCAAGGAGTACCTCATGATATGATGCCTTCTATGGCGCGTACAATCCTTCAGCAACACAGTGGTGATCTCTTTTACAATATGATTACCTACAATAATGGTCTAAAAACACTTCAAGGCTACTTCTTTCAAGCGAGAAGCATCATGGCCTATGCATTCATCATACCTCTTGGTAACAAACGCTTTAACTTTACGCTTAATAAATATGTTGGCTACTGGTTTTATCCGGTCCATATTTCCCTAATCCTCGTCGTTTCCTATCTGCTCTACTATAGATAGGAAGATTCTGATATAATGCACACTGGGAGTGATCATCATGAAGTTACATACATTAATTGGCAACACAGAATTATTTAGAGGCGGTACCAATTCAGGACTCTATCACCTTTCCGATTCAAACTTAGCCGTTATCGATCCTGGCTTGTCAGAATCCAGAGGCAGACGATTCTCGGAATACGCTCAAAGCAACCATAAAAGAATCACACATCTCATCGGAACCCATGAACATTCCGACCATATCGGCGCTTTATCCGGCATCCTCTGTGACTTTCCAGACTGTCATGTTTTGATAGATCATAAGGGGAAACATATTTTAGAATCACCGGATATTTTTCTAGCCTACATTAACGGTGGTGCTCCGAATCATGAATTGCGCGGTTACTTCAGACCGCTTAAGACGCGATCCGTGCCTGTTCATGGCTTGTCGGAAGGACCTGTCACCATCGGCGAAAGCACATTTGAATGGTTTCATTTCGGTGGCCATTCCGTTGGTTCTGCCGGCGTTATAACACCCGATGGCGTTCTATTTTTAGGTGACACGCTTATTCCTTCAGAGATCCTGTCAAAATTCAAACTGCCACTGCTCTACAGCGTCGATGGCCAATACCATGCCTTCAACCAACTTGAAAATACAGATTACGAACTCTGCGTGACTGGTCATGGTAAGAAGGTCTTGACTAAACCTGAATGTATCCAACTTGCTGTAGAAAATCGGCAAATCATGGAAGCCTGTCTGAACTTGCTTCTCGGTGCTGTAAAGACACCACAGACCAAAGAAGCCCTCATGGCGTTTTTAATAGACAAGCTGACCCTGACTCTCAACTACAAGGAATATCTTTTTGGTATGAGTTCTGTCAGTTCCCTTCTCTCTTATCTGATCGACAAAGAAGAAGTCACTGTCGTCCTTGAAAATAATCACTTACTCTATAAATTGCGATAAAAAAAGCATCGACTCTGTCGATGCTTAATTTTCTTGATAACTGAATTCAATCACATTATGAATCCATTTCCTGCTGAAGAATCTCGGCAAGGTGACAAACACCTTGATAAACTCTTCAAAATAAACCGCCGCAATCACCATATGCACTGGCCATTGCCACCAGAGGACGCTGATGAAACCAAGAGGTACACCTACCAGCCATACCGACAACAGGTCTAAGAACATGCAGTAGGTCGTATCACCACCACCTCGAAGAATACCAACGATCATCGTATAGGTATACATCTTTGGAATCTGGTAGAAAGCGATTACCGCCAAACTCGCCATCAGCATCTTTTGCGTTTCCGCCCCAAGTTCACTGTACATCAATAAGATCAATGGACGTGACCAATAGAGCATCAGTGCTATAAACACAGAAAGCACTACCGTTATTTTGATAAAAGTCACCGAATACATAACAGCCTTTTCTTTCTCATCATTCCCAACGGCATTACCTACCATCACGCTACAGGCACTTCCAAGTCCCATGAATAACGCCTGGAACAAATCACTGACCGTATAACCTATTTGAACGACTGCAACCGCTCCAGTGCCTAGAAACCCAAAAGCGATGAAATAGACCACGTTACCGAGCGCCCAAGTCGCTTCATTGACAAATACCGGCGTAGCGGTTCTCACTACGTTGACCACCATATCCTTATGAATATCAAAATAACTCCTAATAGGACCTACCAAGGGATGCTCCTTATCCCGATAGATGAAAATAAGCAAAAGCAGCATTTCAAGCAGCCGTGCTATTGTCGTTGCAATTGCCGCACCTTCAACCCCAAGTGCCGACATGCCAAACTTGCCGTAAATCAAAATGTAGTTCAGAACGGTATTGGTACTGATGGCAATCGCGCTGACCACCATCGGCAATGTCGTCTTATGGACTGACCGACAACTGAAAGCGTAGGCAAAGGAAATAGCCGTCATCACGTAGGAAATGGCCACAATCCTCAAATACTGAACGCCTAAATCCAAAACTGCCGCATCCCGACTGAAAAGCTGCAAAATTTGACGCGGCACAATCGTCGCCGCCAAAGTGAAAAGCACGCCAAAAGCCACACCAAAGACCATCATAATCCCTAAAATTCGATGTATGTTCTCCTTATCCCGCTTTCCCCAATATTGGGCAGTAAATACGCCGCCACCACTGTATGCCCCGTAAATAAACAAAGAAAATAAGAAAAACAGCCGATTGGCAATGCCGACGGCTGCAATCGCATCTTCGCCTAATTTCCCGATCATCAAGGTATCGACAAGATTCAAGGAGCTGGCAATCAAATGTTGCAATGCAATCGGTGCTCCAATAAGCAGTAATGTTTTATAAAATTCTTTTTTGTGCAATGATGACACGGTCATGTTTCCCTCCAAGCAAGGTCTATTGCTGTCTATTAATCTAAAGTCATAATGCGGAAAGCTTTTTCGATGCCGTCCCATTTTAATTCTCTTTCGTAGAAAAAGCTCTTATTGACATACTGAACAATACCGTTGATCAAATGACGTTTGTCATTGGTCTTAATGAGGTCACAGGATAAGATATGAGCAGCAAACTGTTCAAAATCGTCCACGCAATCTCCCGGTCTGATACCTGTCAAATCCAAATAATACACAGTGTCTTCTGTCATCAAAAAATTCTCAAAATCCGTATTGCCGATTGTATAAGGCGCATTATAGTAATCTGCCAATTCATTATGTATAAAATTAATGGTGTCCACAACACTCAACAAGATTGATTCTAAATAATAAAAGGCGCGCTCACCATGATCAAAAGAATACTGCTCCACAACTTTTGCAAGTTTCTCGCCCTCGACATATTCTCTGTAAAGCACACTCTTCACCACATCAATGATCTGGGGATACACCTTAATCGTCGTATTAAGGATTCCTGCATAAAAAGCCTCTTGATCCGCACCCTCACTGCTTGAAAACACCTTTCGGATACAGTTCAGTTCAAAGCCATACCGACTTTTGATCTTGACTAAAGCCACATTTTCTCGCGCCGTATCCGTGTATTTGACAAATTCCTCATCCAATCGAATGTGCTTGCTGTTGATCATTTCGAAGCTGTTCAGCCACACATAGGAAATCATCGCTTCAAAATCTCGCTCACAAGTGAAAACCGGAATGCCGGAATATTTTTCTAAGTCTACGGCTTCATCGATGATGCAAAGAATCTCTTCGCGGTCCACACTAACACTTTCAAATGGTGCTACCAATACTTTAGGTACTTCCGGAAATACCAAATTAACCGCAATAAGAAAATCGCAGTTACAAAGACTCAGTAGGCTTGGAATGTCAAAAGATTCAGAGACGTCAATAGTAGTCCTGTTCCCGTAACGCACCGCACTGCCATGGAAAACGCCCTCATGAATGGAAGGCTCATCCTTATCAAGGAACATGCCTGTTTTCATATCGCGCTGACCAAAGGTTTCAGCCAATCGCTCAGCAAAATGCAACAACGACTCATGTTGGTCTCCCATCAATGAAATCACTTTCATATTACCCACCCCATAAAAATTCGATTCAACTATTATTATACTCTTTTAATGCATTTATAATACATTTTTTTCAGAATTAATACTATAATAAAATATATAAGAAAAATTTCGGTTGGGAGGTTATTTATGGGAGTTTCACATGAAATTGAATACAAGTTATTCGGAGATGACATGCAGTTTGTTGAAATTGAACTCGATCCAAACGAGAGCGTTGTGGCAGAAGCAGGCTCAATGATCTATATGAATCAAGAAATTCAAATGGATACCATCTTTGGCGATGGCTCCAGTAAAAGCCAAGGCAGCGGCATGATGGGTAAACTCATGGGCGCCGGAAAAAGGCTTTTAACGGGTGAAAGTTTATTCATGACCCAATTCACTAATTTAGGTCACGATATTTCTCACGTGGCTTTTGGTTCACCTTATCCTGGAAAAATCATTCCGATTGACTTGAATGATTATAATGGCAAATTGATTTGTCAAAAAGATGCCTTTTTATGCGCTGCAAAAGGTACATCCGTAGGGCTGGAATTCCAAAAGAAAATAGGTACAGGCTTCTTTGGCGGTGAAGGCTTTATCATGCAAAAGTTAGAAGGCGACGGTCTTGCTTTCATTCATGCCGGCGGCACAATCATCAAAAAAGAATTATCTCCAGGACAGATGCTTAAAGTTGATACAGGCTGTCTGGTAGCACTCACTCAAACGGTTAATTACGACATTCAATATGTCGGCAATGTAAAAAGCGCCCTATTCGGTGGCGAAGGTCTTTTCTTTGCAACGCTACAAGGTCCTGGTACCGTTTGGATTCAATCACTGCCATTTAGCAAGTTGGCCGACAGAATTATCGCCAACGCACCTAGCATCGGTGGCCGTCAACAAGGCGAAGGAAGCGTCTTAGGCACCTTAGGAAATTTGCTGGACGGTTAAATTTACTCCGCACACACAAAAACGGCGAACCCAGTTCGCCGTTTCTTATTTTAGTCATCAAAACACATTTTAAAAGCTTCTACAACCTGTCTATCAAATTGAGTGCCCATACCCTCTTCCAATTCTTGAAAAGCACGTTCATGACTCAAAATAGAACCGTATTTACGACTGGATGTCATGGCATGATACGCATCTGCAACCGATACGATTTTCGCTTCCAGTGGAATTTCTTCACCAGCTAAACCTTCAGGATAGCCACTACCATCCACCCACTCGTGGTGGTATTTTATTGCACCCAAGATTCTTGGGTCCACAAAAATCTGTCTTGCCAATTGATAGCCCACGATAGGATGATTTCTGATAATGCGGTTTTCTTCCTCAGTCAAAGGTTCCGTCTTATTTAAAATAAAGTCCGAAACACCAAGTTTTCCGCAGTCATGGAGCATACTACCGATTTTCAACGCATTCAAGCGTTCAAGATCAAAAGACAAACGTTCCCCAATCAGCACAGAGTACTTGGAAACCTCTTCAGAATGTCGACTTGTATAGCGGTCCCTTGAATCAATGGTGTTAATGATTGTATAGACAAAATTCAACATTAAATTGTAGTTTTCCTTGCCCACCCGATTCTCTTCCGAAAAGGTCGATTGATAAATCACCGTCTGATTTCTACCATGACCCTCACCATTGAGCATGGCCAAGTTGGCCTTATGAATGAGATCAATAATCGACTCATCATTCACCCGAGTTGCAACACCACTTGTCACGGTGTATGGCAAATAGCCGCATAGTTCTTTTACAGCCGGTGTTTGCATCACTTTCAGTCGAACGACTTCTAACATTTTAAAGGCATCCTCTGTATGTACGTCCGGCAGTATGATGACCAACTGGCCCTTACCATCTACAAAGAAATTTTCAAACCCTTCAAATTCAGTCGCAAAAATATCATAGGTCACTTTCAGTAACCTTTCACTGATTTCAATACCGCGGTTATTAGAAACGGCATCCAATGCATCCAATCTCGAAAAAGCTACCGAGACCATACCATTAAACTCACTTTTCACTTGCTCATTCATATATTTGAAGGTCTTGTAACCCGACAGTTGGTCTTCATACAGGTGCGCCATAAGGGCACTGACCTCTTCTTCTTTTTGGAATGCATTGTTTTGAGCAAAGAAATAGTCATCCGACAAATGATAGATGGAGATGATCAGTACACTGGCAATCATCATGACCACACTATAAATGCTCATTTTAGCCGTACCTAAATTATTGATCATGCCATAAACATCGTAAGCCGTCGTAGCGATCACAATCAAAGACATCGCTGCAAGGGTCCAGCCAAATTCAATTTTATCCCTCACGCGGACAAAGGTCAGCATCATCAGAACCTGAGCACCTACCAAAGCCAGCGATGCGTAAGAATAGAACATCTTGAAATTCGGGAATGAACTTGCAATCAGTACCGGAATGGTACCTGCGATAAAAAGACAGTAAGAGTAGCGTCTCAACAGAGGCGCATCAAAGCGTTTACCGAGTCCAACCCCTAAGCTCCCAATACCATAAAAGAGCATGAGTATTGTAAATTTCCTAAAAAACAGTCGCGTAACAGGCAAATTCCAAAACTCTACATAATCTAAAAGATATAATGCAAACATGACGGCACCGATAGCCATCCAGACGTAGCCATTTTCACCATAGTTATCCGATGCCTTCACCAAGGTAATGGCTAGTCCTAAGGCAATCAAAAATCCCATGGAGGCTATCAGAAAATATTGAAACAAGGTCTTTTGAATGGTGAGTATACGTGACACTTTGTCATACCGTCCAAGAAATACCTCATACATGCTAGCGTTGAACACCGTTGCCGATTCACCCCGGATGGTCAAGCAGTTGTCCTCGGTAATCATTTTATTATCAATGATGAATATATAAGCACTGTTCCAAATGTTACTGCCCTTATGATACACATCACTGACCTTGCCAACGGTATGACCATTAAATTCAACCTCATAAAAATAGCCTGGGATTCGATGCACCAAAACGCCCATGTCTCTATTTTCATTCAGTATCGAAAAGTCCTTATCAGTAATATGATAACTCTTTTCATAAAAGAAGCGTTCTTTTCCAGCCGTTTTGAACGAGACTTCCTGCTCATCCGAAAATCCGGATATATCGACCAGTGAATTACCTAGCAATGGCTTGAATGATATTGAAAATAGAAACGCCAACACAAAAAAGAGACCAAAAAAACCGATTAGGAAACGTACGATATTCTTTTTGAACCTCATTGATCTCCCCCCTCATAACGCATCTACAAGCAAGCTAGTCGTGCAAAAAAATGTCTTTAAAGCCCAGCGTAGCGGCCCCCATTAACTCTGCATCCTCTCGAAAACTACTTTCGCCTATGTAAACCTGCTTTAGATTCTTATTATACGAATAATCCGCAATACCTTTGTTAATTTCACGATTCATTACATTGGTTGCCGTATAAGCACCTGAAATGAAAATCTTTTCCGGATTATTGATATTTACCAAATAAGAGAGTCCCCTACCCACATAGCGGCCTGCTTCTCTTACAATTTGGCTGCAAAGTCTGTCGCCCAAATTGGCGCCCTCATATATTTTTTTTGCCGTTATTTCTTCATTTAAACACTCAAAGAAAATTTCGGAGATTTCTCCGCCTTCCAATCGGTCAATCATTTTCTTCTCTAGGCTCGAGTCCGTAACGAAGGTATTTAAACAGCCAATTTTACCACAAGTACACTTATTACGGTTAGATACCCGAACATGTGAAAGTTCACCTGCGCCGTAATTGTTGCCGCTTACCAACTTATTATTAACAAACATACCCACTGACATATTGCTTGAAATATCTACTGTAATTAAATTGCTACAATCTTTTCCATAACCAAATATCTTTTCTGCAATAGCCATGGAACGTGCTCGTGTGTCAAAAAAAATATGCTCTTCAAAGGTATTCTCAAAAAGATATTTCACATTCAAATGATGCCATTTGAAGTAGGGCGAATCCATCAACATGCCTTTATGCGTATCGATGATGCCATCTGTCGTAAAACCTATAGCATACAGTTTCTCGAAACTACGCAAGCAAAGTCTTTTCAATCGATCAACGTTTTCATCAATAATTGCGATAAAATCATACAGGTAGGACTTATCCTCCAGAGGAATCCGCATTTTTGCGATAATCTCACCACGAAGGTTGATGGCTGAAAAGGATAACTCATCCTTTGTCAACGTCACGCCAATAGAAAAATAATAAGTATCGTCAATTGCCAAAAGCGTCGGCTTTCGTCCACCACTGGATCGATCTTCACCGACCAATTTCACAAAATGATCTTCAATAAGCTTGTTGACGATATTCGTTACCGTTGCTGGATTAAGACCCGTCAGTCGTGCGATCTCAATTTTTGAAATAGGGTTGAATTCATTGATCACTTGCATGATGGTTACACTATTCAGCTTTTTCACATACTCGTTCGTATAAATTCTATATTCCTTCACAACTGACCCCCGTATTTTGTATGCAGTATCATTATAACCTATTTATAATTCTCCACCAAATAGTAATTTACAATTCATAACAATTTCATCACAGATTTCGAAAAAAAATCGCAGCTTATCAACTGCGATTTTTACTCTATTAGAAGATTCAACACACATTATACCAATTTAAAACTCAACACGATTTCATCATTTTCAGAATCGGATTTTACATCGCTCAGCATCAATGTCAATTGCAAATGCTCTTTTAGCAGCCATTCAATATCTTCTTTACGATCTTTGAAAAAAATATTTCGGCAGTTATCCACCAGTGTGGCATTTTGTCCATTTTTTAGTAATTTTTTTTCATAGATGGTCAAACTATCCATGATCGTTATTGTACATTGGTTATATTTCATTTCCACGCGTATATCCAAAGGACCCTTACCCGTTTCTAATTTAAGGTGTTTTGTCAGTTCATTTTTAAGGGCATTGACTTTATCTTTTTCAACGATGGTCTCAAACTCAGCATTATTCATTTCCAACAGGGTCTTTACCGACTCCTCTAAAACAAGCATCAGCTCTTCGGCCACCACTGGCTTGACAACATAGTTGGTAATGCCAATATCCACACTTTTAAGAATGGTTTCCCGGTCATTCATGGCTGTAATGATAATAATCGGTACAAGACGATTCTCTTTCCGAATGCTTTTTGCAAACTCAAGACCATCCATTTTAGGCATTCTCAAGTCTGTAAGAATAATATCAGGTTTCAAAAGTCTATATTTTTCTAAACCTTCCTCCCCGTTTTCTGCAACATAGATTTTATCAACACGTCTTTTCAAAAATGTGCTCAGTTCATCACGTTGCACAGCATCATCCTCAATAAAGAGCAATTTAACCTTTTTCAACAACTCATTACTCATTGTCCCTCACCTCATCAACTGGAATAATTATTTGGGTTACAACAAAACCTGCTTCATTCTGCATTTGAATGGTGCCATTAAAATTTGTTTCAATAATCATTTTTGTCATGTAAAGGCCTATACCAGTGCCATCCTTATCCTTTTTAGTAGAGAAATAGGGGTCGAACACTTTGGTTTCCAGCCCTTCCGGAAGTGGTTCTCCATTGTTCTTGATGCTTAACTGAATTCTATGATCAAGCAAGGATTCAAGACAGATTGTAATTTTCCTCTGTTTTTCATGTATGTTTGCCATGGCATCGAGGGAATTATTCAAAATGTTTAAAATGACTTGTGAAAATTGATTTGGATAACCGTAAACGGTATAATTATCATCACTTTCCAGCGTCACATCTACTTCATCGATTTTGATACGATCTCTTACCATTTCAAGGGCTGTATTGATTTGCCTCTCAGGGTTGAATAGTGCCCTTTCTTGAATTGGGTTGAAAAAATATCTAAAATCATCAATAACCGCCGACATTTCCTGGATAATACTTCTGCTTTTTCCCACAACCTCCTCAAAATACTCAGGGCTTAAATCATCGTGTGAAAAAGCATCTTGTAAATTCGAAATAATCAGGCTCAAACGACCAAGTGGTTGTCGCCACTGATGCGTAATGTTTGCAATCATTTCACCCATGGCAACCAGTCTGAACTTGTAAATAAGTAGGGCCCTATTCTTTTCCAGCTGTTCTTCTTCCAGCTTCTTTTTTGTAATGTCCCGTGTCATCAACATAATCATTTTTTGACCTTCAAGGGTAAAAATCTGTGCCGCAATCTCTACCGGAACTTGATTTCCTTCATCTAAGGTCAAGACGGTTTCATGAATGTACTCTTCTCCTGAAGCGACTTTATCCATGAACATCTCCAACTGCTCTTTGGAGATGTCTTGAATGATTTCCTTGAAATCGATACCTACAATCTCCTTGCGTTCTCTTCCAAGACGCTTGCAAGCAATATCGTTAAGTCTCACAATTTCATAACGCCCATAATCATCAATGACTGAAAGAACGAATATGAGGTCACTGCCTGCGTTAAACAACTGCTTAAACCGCTCCTTACTCGCATAAAGGGCTGATTCCAAAACTTTACGCTCTTCGATGTCTCGGGCCAATTCCTTATTGAGATTTTCTACTTTCTCAATATATTTTTGCTCGTTTTCTATAAACCTTAGTGTTTTCTTAAGAGAAAAAATATAAACCATAAGCAATATCAAGAGTAAGGGAATTACACCCGCTAAGATAATATTCGTATAAAAGTAATTTGTCGCCAAATCACTCAATTCTTTGTAGTCCATCGACACAGTGACCACCCAAAAATCCTCTCCAATAAAGGCGGGTGCATAGGCACTGAATTTCTTCACGCGATGTCGTTTCTCGTCCTGATACCAAAAAGAATGGTAAATACCTGTGCCAGCTTCCCCTTCCTTTTGCTTTTCTACAAGGGCTTCAAGTTCCGACCAATCATAATCAGGAAATTCATTTTTTCTGGCGACCATGACATTTTGACCGATATCTTCCTTCTTAGGATGCATAATCAGAACACCGGTTGAGTCCTTGACGGATGCATAGCCCTTTTTTCCTACTTGAATGGACGATACTTTCATATTATAGATATCGTCAATTAAGATAATCATACGAAGATGACCATTGCCCATATTCGGCACATGAACATCTGCCAAAATATCAATAGCCAATTCGCCAGGGCTGATTTGAAAAACATCACCCACATAAATCCTTTCCCGATTGCTATCTATTTCTGTAGGAAATGCTGCCAATCCCAACTTTTCATACCGACCGCTCAAGGGTATGGAATCAAAAATCAAGCGACCTTTTTCATCATAATACTGCATCTCAAAAACTTTACCGTTTTGAATCTTCAAATATTCCTCTAATGATCTGGAAATGGATGTGTAGACATCCCCTTTAGCCAGCTCATCGTTATAATCCTCAGCTATAATCTGCGTTAACACGCTCGCATCCGATATTTTCTCAGCAAAGAAATCTTCTAAATGACCCGCTGTAGACTTAGCAATGGTCAGCAATTGCTGTTGCTCTTTTTCCACTAATCGGTCACGAAAATCGACATAGTTTACGGCGGTTGCGAAAAAAACAAAGATGATTAAGAACACAATCGTCACCGTGATGCCTCGATATGATTTTTGAATGCGTTGATATAACTTAAGGTTATTTCTCTTCATATTTATTCCTTTCGTAAACGCCAATAAGACTAGCAATAACTAGTCTTAAACGCATATTATACGGTTTCAGGCGCATTCTCCGCTTTTTTCTCCATCATCTTATCCTTAACAATCGGGAATAAAATCGAAATGACGGTAATTGCTATGAGCGACAATGCCAATGTTGAACCAGCGAAGATGCCTAAATCACCATCTGAAATTCTAATGGCTTGACGGAATGATTGTTCCATCGTATTACCGACAATTACAGCCAAAATCATTGGCGCTGTCGGCACATTGACTTTTTTCATTAAAAATCCGGCAAGTCCGAAAATCACCAATAGATAGAAATCCACGATACTACCGGCAATCGCATAAACACCTACAAAAGAAAGTCCTAATACAATTGGATATAAAACTTTCGCAGGAATAGCAAGTACACGTACTAAAAGGCCTGCTAGCGGTATATTGACAATCGCTAAGATAATATTCCCGATAAACATACT
Organism: Clostridia bacterium; assembly: GCA_016938815.1. Taxonomy (GTDB): domain Bacteria; phylum Bacillota; class Clostridia; order Peptostreptococcales; family Acidaminobacteraceae; genus JAFGTX01. Next base: position 22,835 of record JAFGTX010000265.1, read on the forward strand.
TGCAATAAGCGGCCACGCAATATCCGGATGTTGTGTAAACAATAACGGCCCAGGCTGAATACCCAACATAAGTAAGGCACCCATCATAACTGCAGTTGTACCAGATCCTGGAATTCCTAAAGTCAGCATCGGAATCAACGCACCTACAGAAGCTGCATTATTTGCAGATTCAGGAGCAGCAAGACCCTCGATTGCACCCTCGCCAAATTCTTCAGGATGTTTTGACAATTGCTTTTCATTGTTGTATGACATAAGCGAAGCCATCGTACCACCTGCACCTGGTAATGCACCAATAATGAATCCAAGAGGTGCACTTCTCAAAATTGGCCATTTAGAACGTTTCCAATCTTCTTTTGAAATCCAGATTTTCCCGAACTCCTTCTGAGCTTTTTTGGTCCCATCTGCAATGCTACTATAACTCTTAAATACCTCTCCTAAAGCGTAAATTCCAATGATAACGATTAGGAAGTCAATGCCTGTTTGCAACTCCAAAACGCCGAAGGTAAATCTCTTAATCCCCGACTGGGCGTCTATACCAATTGTAGCAATCATCAAGCCGATTATCAACGAGATAAAACCTTTAAGCTGATTGCCCTTTGACATGGATGCAGTCATTGAAAGCGCTGCGACCATCAATAAAAAGTATTCTGCCGGTCCAAACTTAAGTGCAAATCGCGATACTGGTGTTGCCAGCAGCACCAATAATACAGCTGCAATCGTACCGCCAATAAACGATGCAATCGCTGATATCGCAAGCGCTGCTTCGGCTTTTCCTTTCATAGCCATCGGATAGCCATCGAAAGTCGCTGCTAGTGCGGCACCATCTCCCGGCGTATTAATCAATATTGAACTTCTTGAACCACCAAACATGGCACCATAATATATACCCGTCATCGTGATCATTGCTGCCGTAGGGCCCATGGTAAATGTAATTGGAATCAGAACCGCAACACCTGTAGCTGGTCCTAAACCCGGTAGCATCCCTACAATGGTTCCCAATATACCACCAAATGCCACTAATAGCAGGTGATAAGGTTGAAGGGCGATTACAAAACCACCCATTAAATTTTGTAAAATTTCTATCATTTTTACCCTCCACGTCTACATAAATGGCAAGCCTGGCAAGGGAATACCTAGAGCATAATTAAACAATGCAAATATTCCTAGGCTGAAAATGCCCGATACCAGTACATTCGTCAAATGCTTTTTCCCATTTGTCATATACAAAATGCTCATCATGAAAAAGAAGGTCGCTAAAACAAAACCAACGTGTTCAAATATTAATCCATAAATAATTGCTATAGCACAAGTGAAGCTGACCATCTTCGTTACTTGCTTTTCCTTTTCAGTTTGATGCTTCATGCCCTTGAAAATTCGATCAATATGCGATTTGTCACTTTTTATTAATAGCAATGCACCAATCACCAATAACATGATACTTAAACCCAGTGGAAAATATATTGGATCCATGGCATTACCAATACTTGCTTTCGGCAATTTTAAACTCATTGTTAAATAAAGCATTCCAAATAAAATAACAACGATTGCCGTTAATCCATCATAATCTAATTTCTCTTTCTTCATTTTTTCTCCATTCATTTAAGGGGGGAGCCGGCAATACTCCAGCCCCCATATAGTGATTTGACTTGACTAACTAGTCGATCATACCGATATCTTTTAAAACGCCTTCGTACTCGCCATTGACTTCATCTAAGAAGCTTGCGAAGTCATCGCTGTTTAGGTACAACTTATCCCATCCATTCTTTGTACATGCTTCATCCCACTCTGGTGTTTCTACCATTTTGCCAAGTGTTTCCGACCAGTATTTCACCGCATATTCTGGCATGCCCGGAGGGCCGAAAATACCTCTCCAGTTAACGAAGGTGCCATTGATGCCTTCTTCGATACAAGTAGGAATTTCAGCCAATACACCTTCACCAACTCTATGATCTGCAGTGTGTGCCAATACTCTTAAATCACCACTTGCAACCAAAGCTTCAACATCGCCTAAACCAGTTGATAATAAATCAACGTGACCGCCTAAAATTTGAGCTGTTGCGCCACCATCTTGGAAACTGATGTAATCGATTTTATCAAGATTTGCTACGCCAGCAGCTTTCGCCATCATCAAGAATTGGATATGATCCATAGAACCCGCTGAAGAGTTACCGCCGATTTTAACGCTCTTTGGATCTGCCTTCAAGGCTTCCATAACATCGTTGATTGACTTGTACTCAGAATCTTGAGTAACTACAAATGCACCGTAATCAGCAATCAATCTTGCCAGTGGTGTTGTATCCTTATAACTAAACTCTGTTGAGCCATTTAGGTTGATAAGTAGTAACGGTGGTGAATACACAACGACTGTCTTATCATCCCCGTTGATTGTTTGTAGGTAAGAAAGCGCTACACCGCCACCTGCACCCGATTTATTTGTAATCGGCATTGCATTTTCAACCAAGCCTGTATCTGCCAACACTTTTGCAGTTGTTCTCATGGTTAAATCCCAACCACCACCTGCACCACCTGGTACGATAAAATCCAAATTTCCGCTTGGATACGCCGCTTCAGCACTTGCGCTTGAACCTGCCTCTTCTTTGCCACATCCTGTAAACATCATACCTGCCAGCAATACAAACGCCAACATTAACATTAACTTCTTTTTCATTGTGATCCCCCTCATTATTTTTGTTCATATTTCTGTATCATCTCGTTGATTTTTTCAACGATAACAGATGTATCATGTGCTCTTTGACGCCCGCAGACCTTTGCCAAATTTTCACAAACCAAACACTTGCGTTCCGAAATTGCAAAATTTGTACGCGATAGGGGTACGCCACCATGATCATAAACATCTATATCGAATAAGCGCCCTAGAGGATGCTGTTCTTCGATCGCTATCATCAATTCTTTAAGGTACATCGGATAAGTATCGAATACAAATAAGGCTTCTGGTCCGGTTTTTAAAAACTGTACCGATTCTTTAAGTATGTCAATACGTACCCCTTGAATGGTTGATTTGATCTCTGCCACAGCAATTTCTAATGCACTTCGATATGCATTTGAATCTTTCTCGTCGCCTGGGATATTCAGTTGAAGCGAAACAACCGTACCGTCATACAATGACAGTACCTGCTCCCTTTCCCTTTGCCTTCTATCCCTTGCAGCAAGAACTTCCACAATCGTGCAAGATGCCATTATTTCACTTCCTTAACCACATCAATAATACTGCCATCTCTATATTCAATAATGCCCACTACACGCTCACCATGTTGAATCCTTTTCTTTTCGCCTACAATCTTTCTCGCCGTTTTCTCCAAGTCCTCGATTGGGATAATGTTCAATTTGGAGTCTTTAAAACAAGCTATTAGATCATCACGTCTAGGATTGATGGCAATCCCGCGCTCTGTCACCAATACATCCACACTAGAACCTGGTGTAACAATGGTATCCACCGCATCTACGATAGATGGAATTCTACCCCTTATTAGTGGTGCTACAACGATGGTTAAGTCGGCACATGCCGCTGTATCACAATGGCCACCAGAAGCACCCATGAATTTACCATCGGAACCTGTAATCACATTGACATTAAAATGGGTATCTATTTCTAAAGCGCTTAAGATGACAACATTCAACTGATTGGTCATAGCGCCCTTGTTATGCGGGTTGGCATACAGAGAGGCATCTATTTCATGATGATTCGGATTTTCTTTCATCGATAGCGCCGCATCCAAATCGAAGCTTTGTACATCAAACAAATGTTCAATCAAACCTTCTTCATGTAAGGCCACCATTGGTTTGGTTATCCCCCCAAGAGCAAAGCTCGCTTTTATATTCTGTGCAACCATAGCCTCTCGGAGAAAGCGAGTCACCGCAAGGGATGATCCACCTGACCCCGTTTGAAAGGAAAAGCCGTCTTTGAAGTAAGGTGAATGCACGATGATTTCACTGGCATTTTTCGCAATCAATAATTCTTTTGGATTTTTTGTGAAACGCGTAGCACCAGAAGCAATTTTTTCCGCTTCTCCAATACTTTCAACAAGCACGACTTGATCCACGTTCTTTTGATTGATGCTTGCAGGCATATTAGGATAGGGTTTTAGACAATCTGTAATCAATACAACATGTTTTGCATATAATGCGTCAACCTGCGCATAACCCAAGGAGCCACAAATGCCTTTACCTGATTGACCATTGGCATTGCCGTACGCATCTGCGCTTGGAACACCTAGAAATGCCACATCTATTTCAATGTCTCCCGCCTCTATGGCTCTTGCACGGCCACCATGTGAGCGAATCACAACCGGCTTCTCCATTAAGCCACCTGAAATTTCCTGAGCCAATTCACCGCGAAGACCACTGGTATGAATTTCAGTAATGACACCTTGTTTAATATATTCGATCAGTGGCGTATGGATGGTTGCAAGAGAGCTTGCCGCTAATTTCAAATCCTTGTAACCCATCTTTGCAATCGTTGCCATAACATCATTTAGAACATAGTCGCCACTTCTAAAATGGTGGTGAAAAGAAATGGTCATACCATTTTTGAGCCCAGAGGCTTGAATAGCAGCTTCTAAATTATCCGCTAATTTGGACCGTTTTCTTTCTGTGTTGTTTCCTTCGATATAGGTCTTTTTATACATGTTGTCCTCCGCTTATTCCAGCAAGTTCCAAAACGCGTTGAGCACGTTCTACAATCGGTTTATCAATCATTTTTCCGTTTAATGAAATAACGCCTGATCCTTTTGCATTTGCCTCATCTATTGCCATAATCACTTGCAAGGCTTCTTGTATTTCTTTTTCACTTGGTTGGAAAGCTTCATGAACAAGGCCAATTTGTCTTGGGTTAATGACGGATTTGCCATCAAATCCCAGTTGTTTGATTAAATCCACTTCTGCTTTGAAGCCTTCTTCATTATTCACATCAGAATAAACCGTATCTAAGGCTGCAATTCCTGCCGCTCGTGCCGCAACAACCAGCTGGCTTCTTGCCGATAACAATTCAATGCCCTCTGGCGAACGCTTTGTTTTCATATTGGTCACAAAATCTTCTGCACCAATGGCTATGCCTATGAGTCGATCTGAAGCGGTTGCAATTTCAAAGGCTTTGATGATACCTAGTGGTGATTCTATAGCCGCCATCATTTTGGTCGATCCAATGGGTCTGCCAATTTTCGCCTCAACTGATGCGACAATCGCTTCAACCGTTTTCACATCCTCAGCCGTATCCGTTTTAGGTAGTCTTAAGACATCGACACCCGCACGTACCATGGCCTCAATATCTGCTCTTCCAAATGGTGTATCAAGTCCGTTAATTCTCACCACAATCTCAGTATCTTCAAAATCTATTGTCTGCAAGGTTTCATATACCAACCATCGCGCGGCATCCTTTTCCGACAAGGCCACCGAGTCCTCCAAATCAAACATAATGGAATCTGCACCATAGACGTTGGCATCTGCCAACATTGCCGGATTGTTGCCTGGAACATACATCATTGTTCTGCGTAGTCTTTCCATTTATCTAAGCTCCCAATCTATTTCACTTTCTATCGCTCTGTAAATTACAGCTTGCATTCTCGCTGCAATCGTACAGTTCAAAGCACCTTTATCAATCGCTTTTACAACAACACCCTGCATCTGATACTGTGTCAATACGGAATCAATCACACGTTCGATTTCTTCTCCGAAAAGATGTTTTACAGGACTTTCTAAAAGAATGACATTTTCTTCTGAATCGTTTTGGGTGATGCTGATCTGAATATCGCTCGATTCCAACGTCCCTACCATTGCACTTTTCTTTATTTTCATACAACCTCCTACACCAAGTTATTAATACTGTATTTATTTTTTAGATTTTCTATTACCAATTGCGCTTCCTCTGATACCAGATAATCATAGGTCGATTTTGGCACAATGCGCTTAATCGAGTCATAATCGTCTTTCGTCAACAAGCGCCTTACCGCCGAAGCACTAATCGCCTCTCCACTACTCTGTTTTCGCTTAAGCTCCACGACTTGAATGCCATAGGTTGGTAATAACCGCTTCATCCCTTCGTTGTATGTTCTCGTTGTACCACTGAATGGCTCCTCTCCAACAAATCGAGTGGTGATATTCAGTGCCGGCGCAATGCCTCTGCCAAACAAGTCTAAATCCAAAGCCACATGTTCCTTCAAAACCGCACACTCACTTTTTAGGAAATAGGATGGAAAGGTTGCCGAAGAAATAATATAATGTGGCACCTTATGTAATATAACGTTTTGTAAATGGCTGGTTCCTGCTTCAATCAGCCGAAAACGAATGTCACGCGGAAATGTCGATTGATCTTGCCAAACGACAAATACATGGACCCAATCACACCGTTTCGAAGCCTCTTCAATCAGATACTGATGACCTAGAGTAAAGGGATTACAGTTAACAACAATACCACCGATTCTACCGTCTCTAGAATATTGGGATAAATTATTCATAAACGCGTCAAAACCGCTAACTGCACGTTCCATCAAGATAACGTTTTCCGAAGAAGCAATTTTTTTGAAGCCAAAGTATTCAAAAGAACGGTATACCGCCGGCTTCGTATAAATAAATAAATGCATATGTCCTAATTCATAACAGCGTTGTGTTAAATAGCTCATCACTGTATTGATGGTGTTTGTGCCCTGATTATGTTCTTCAACAGCGACACATTTAATGACATTCTCGTAAATAGCACCGGTGGCAATGATTGCCCCACCATTTCTGAGTACATAGAACTCATCGATGAAGGTATCCAAGACCAAATTGTATCGTTCTAAAAACACGGTCACCTCAACAATCGCTTTATGATCTTTCAAAAAAACTCTTTCCATAGCTCATCCCCTAAAAACATCTGCTGTAAAATTGAAATAAAAAAAGGCCAGCACTATAAAAGTGCTGACCTTATACAAAGCTTGAAATTAATCATTCTCCGTAAACAATCAGTTTACGATATTAAATTTTCAACAAGTCCAAAGAAAATGGTAACCGCTAATAAATCTGCAGACCCACCAGGACTGATGTTCCTTTCCGTGAAAATCCGGTCCAATTCTTTGACTTGTTCTATACTATTTTGTTGTTTCATGCCACCGGAGTGAATAAAGTCCTTTGCCATTGCCTGCACCTCATACAGAGTTTCAGGCTCATGCCTAGAAATGATATTCGAATCCTCACAAGCTGTCATTAAGCTGAAAAGTACGTGTATAAACAAATCGTTCTTATTTCCAAGAGTATAATATGATTTTTTTAAAACGTCAAGCCCATATTTCTGCACGGTTTGAAATCCAGATTCCACTTCTCCGCGAATACCAGTCAGTCCATATGTTTTAAAAATTTTTTCACCGCTCGTTTTGTCCTTTTTTTCTTCAGAGGATATCAGTTCTTGCGTCAATCCGCTTGTCATGCGCTTTACATAAGCTATAACTGCATCAGAAGTCGGCAACTCATTTTTCGAAACTTGAATCGTTGCGGCCACTAAAATGCCCAGTGAAAAAACAATGCCCTTGTGGGTATTGACCTGATCCGTCGCAGCAAACATCGCTTTTTCCATCTCAAGACCAATCGGTCTAAGTAGCGATAGTAGGTGCTCTGCCTCTCCACTATACGTATCGGCAGCTTGTGCAATCTCCATAAAGCCTTTATTAAGGGCACTGGAACTGGCCATAAACGTAAAAAAGTCCATATCTGTGTGTGCACCATTGTTAAACCGATCAACCAAACCCGGTTTAGGCGATGTCGCAACCTCATACAATATGGCCTTTGAAGCCAACATGGCTACATGTTCATGATAGTTTTTATGCATAAACATCTCCTTGTCTTTCGTATACTAAAAATTATATTCATATTTTCTAGTCAAAGACAAGAAGATTATTTAATCCTGTTAAAAAGCAACAATTATTTTGTAAATCTATTACGAGACCTAATTTTTTTTTGTAAATCATTTATGATTTTTTATTATTCATTGTATTCGACATATTCTACATCCACTGCATCTCTACTGATCTCATCCGGATCAAATACATTGGATTGTGTAAACTCTTCCGTACGCTCTTTTTGAACGCTTTCCTCCACCGTCACCGAAGGTTTTCTAGCACTCACATAGGTTCTATACAGATTTCTGAAGGTAAGGAGTATTCCTAAAACAATCCAAAATGGCAACGTCATCATTATGAAGCCTGTAAACACGCGCAACAGAAACATAAAAATCACGCCCACGAAAATCAAGGTTAAGCATCCATTTAAGCCAGATACATTGTAGTAATTCATTCGTGTCATCCTTTCGACAAGTATTCAATGTCATAATCTATTTTATATTATAATCATTTCTCATACAACATTTTGCTAATAATAGAATACCGTTAAAATGTGAACAAATTCTGAACAAAGGGGCAACATAATGTTAAAAAAGACATGAGAAAGAGCCTATCGCATACGCAATAGGCTCATATATTTACAGCATTTTAGTAGTCAGAAGTCGATTTAGCACCTGTAACAATTGCAATCGACGCACTTGCACCAATTCTAGTGGCGCCTGCCTCAATCACCGCCTCGGCATCTGCTGTGGATCTTACACCACCTGAAGCCTTAACGCCAATTTCTGGACCAACGACTTTTCTCATTAAAGCAATATCTTCTGGTGTCGCACCGCCTGTACTGAATCCAGTAGACGTTTTTACATAGTCTGCACCTGCTTCAACCGACAGTTCACATGCCTTTATTTTCTCTTCTTCTGTAAGTAAGCATGTTTCGATGATAACCTTTAGCAGGGCCTTACCCTTACAAGCCGCTACTACTGCCTTAATATCACTTAAGACGTAGTCGAACTCCTTGTTTTTCAACGCCGCTATATTGATTACCATATCGATTTCATCCGCGCCATCTTCAATGGATTTAGTCGCTTCGAAAGCTTTCACTTCGGAAATGCTCGCACCTAAAGGAAAACCGATTACCGATGTTACTTTAACGTCTGATTCCTTTAACTGATCACTGACAAGCGCAACGTAATAAGGATTAACACATACCGAAAAGAATCCGTACTCTTTAGCTTCATCACAAACCTGAATCACCGCATCTCTGCTTGTTTCTGGTTTTAAAATCGTGTGATCAATAAATTTTGCTATACTCATTATTTCACCTCTACTATTTGAGACTCTCGTCTCTTTGTAGAAATCTATCCAACGATCTCTACAACATCTCCATTCTTGAGACCAGCAGCATTACCTTCATCGATATCTGCATGGAACTCAAGGGCAAAGTCTTTATTGACTCTACATAAAACGTTTTCAAAAATAAGGGCTCTTTCGCCACCGAATCTAACGCTTACCAATTGTTTGTCTTCAACGCCCAATCTTTCAGCATCTTCTGGTGTCATGTGGATATGTCTTGCAGCAGCAATCACACCACATGCCATTTCAACTTCACCGTTAGGGCCAACCAATTTTGCACCTGGTGTACCGTCAAGTGAACCTGAACCCATTACCGGTGGTTTAATACCCAATGTAAAACCATCTGTAACAGAAATTTCAACTTGTGTTGCACTTCTAGCAGGTCCTAAAACTCTCATAGTGTAACTGCCTTTTGGACCAACTACTGTTACTTTTTCGTCACATGCAAATTGACCTGGTTGTGATAAATCCTTGAACTTAGTCAATTCATAACCTGCTCCGAATAAAACATCAATATCCGCTTGACTTAAATGACAGTGACGGTTTGATAATCCTACTGGTACTAGCTTCTTTTCCATAAACAAATGCCTCCTAACAATATCATCATTCACTATTATATTGTATACAAGTCAAAAGTCAAATAGTCTACAAAAAAATTTTGTAGACTATTAACAGTTTATTCATATACTTCTGGCTTAAGTGTTGCAATATACGGTAAATTTCTGTATTTTTCTGCGTAGTCGATACCATATCCCACGATAAACTCATCTGGAATATCAAAACCCGCATATTTAACATCAATTGGGACTTTTCTTCTTTCTGGTTTATCCAATAATGTACAAACCGCCAAACTTTCAGGATTTCTTGATCTGAAATTATCTAACAAATAGTGAAGAGTTAAACCTGTATCGATAATATCCTCTACAATTAATACATGCTTTCCTTCAATGCTATAGTCCAAATCCTTCATAATTCGAACCACACCGGAACTTTCTGTAGAAGAACCATAACTTGAAGCTGCGATAAAATCAATCTGCACCGGCAATTCAATCTTTCGAACCAAGTCTCCCAAGAAAATATTAGCCCCTTTTAATACGCCAATCACCAATAGATCTTTCCCCGCATAATCTTCAGTAATCTTAGCGCCGATTTCAGCGACCTTCTCATTCAATACTGCCTCGGAATACAGCACACTCTTTACATCATTTCTCATTTCTTTTCTCCTAAATACAATTATTTTTTCGACAATTTACTGAAGCGATCGTCAAAACCTAAGAAATAATATTCGAAGATCATTTCCATGCTTTCAGTTAATTTTCGCTCGTCATCATAACGTATAATGGTTTCTACGAGACCCTCAACACAACTTTTAGAAATAACGCCTGCAATAAAAGTAACGTGTTCATTCCCACCAACGTTTTCAAAGCTGTGCTTAAAGTGCAACATCACTTTATCGAAGATGACTTTGTCAAAATCCTCTTTCATATTAGCATAATTTGTACCTTCTGCGCCACGTAATAATATCAGGAGTTCTATTCTTTTTTCAGAAACACAATGCACAAGAGAAGTAATAAGCTCTTGTCTTAGCATCTCAAATGAGTCGCTGTTTGTCACCTTGATCAATTCATCGCGGACCCCATTTGCGACAATATCATAGAATCGATCATATGCTTCCTTTACAACCGCTTCAAATAAAGCTTCCTTACCATCAAAGTACCTGTAGATATTCCCAACCGTTATTCCCGACTGCTTGGCGATCTCCCTCATAGATGCCTTGCCATAACCATTGTTGTAAAATTCTACCGTGGCACTTTCTAAAATTTTCACCCTAAGTTCTTCTTTTAAAAATTGCATACTAATCCCCTCATTATTATAAGTTATATACCCTCATTATACGTTAATTTTTAACCAAAGTGAACTGAATACTTTTTTTAGAAAACAACCAATAAAATAAAGTATGCCAATAATATATAAGGGGTGAATCTATAATAATGAAAGCTGTTAAAGTTCAATTCACCAATGAGCAAAAGTCTTATTAAAAAGAAGGCCGCCGCCACCATTAGTGAAATTGATATTAGCATAAGCCAGTAATACAAAGTGAGATAGAATTTTATTGCAATAAATAATTTTACATCCCCTGCACCGAGTACCCGATAATAATAAAGTGGATATGCTATAAAAAAAGCAGGAATCAAAGACAAACAATTTTCAGAACACCCCACTTTTTTTATACTTATACTAAAAAAAACACCTAAAATCAATAAACCTATAATATAGAAATTTGGTATTTTTTTCGTCTTCAAATCAAAAAAGGTGGCACCACCTAAAACACCACCCAAGATACCCATAGCCATCAAGACACCTCCACCCTGTATTGAATCTCAGAAAAACGAATAGCATCGCCGTGACTAATTTGACACAACTCATATGGTTCTAGTTTTCGGTTGTTGTGATAGGTTCCATTTAAAGAATTTAAGTCTCTTAGAAATATTTGGCCGGATTCTATAATGATTTCTGCGTGTATTTTCCCGATATCAGAAGCACTTAACGCAATGTCAGAAGATTTGCGATTGCGGCCTATAATCATATTTTTGCCAACGATTGAGATGGTAGGATAGCCAGACGTCACAGGTAGGAGACGGCCGATCTGGTCGGTTTTCTTAATCACCACGGTTTCTTGTAAAATATCACTCACCTGATCACTTTTGACGTCATTTTGAACCTTAGATACTTTACTTTTACAACGGTGTAAAAGATTATCCCAAGGTCTTTTCTTCAAAGTTGATGCTAAGTGATTTTCCGATGGCATTTTCACATTATGATTTGTTTTTTCAGCAACGTTTCTCGAATTTTCCATGATGCCCGCTCTCAACTGAAATGCATCGTAAAGGACGTCCAGTCGGTTAACCTGATGTTGCAAGCTGTTGACAACCGTCATCCCCTGTAGCAGGAAAGACCAATCTTCATCCCTTGTGAATTTGGCATAAGGCATCAGCACTTGAAAAAGAAACGCGCGAATCGGACAATCCGAATCCTGAGAAATACCCACAGGTTTATGAATCATACGAATTTCACTTTCATCAAGCGCTATGTAAATAAGGTCGCCATCGATACAAAAATTACACCAATCCAAATAATGGAGTATACTGTCTTCCATAATACTCAAGAAGTTGTCAATGATGTTCTTGAAAACTTTCACCGTTAATGTATGTCGCGACAAGTAGTCTTTCAGGGTGGTATACCCTGAAGTGTTCACATGGAGCGCGTTTTCTCTGTACTCAAATGGGAACACTCCAGGGATGGTGCCCTGCTCTAACATGGTCATTTGGAAGTCATCAACGGCAGTGAGGGGTATAGTGACTTCTAGTGTGTTTTTTTCATCCACAATTATTTTGCTCCACCTTCTGTGAATTCTATACCGCTTTTTAATCCATTATCCATAGTTCCTTTAACAAATCCATGAATCTTATCCCTAAATATCAGTGCCACCGCCACCAGTACCCCTGCGATGACGACGACTTCTGCCGTCCCCATACCATCTTCTTCCATTAAAAATTCTTTAAATCTCATCTTAACCTCCTACATCATAAATTGAAATTGTATGATTACCGGCAATAATAATACGCCGAGTATTCCAACAAACATAATCATCATGGGAAAGAGCAACTTGGTTTTAAGTATTTCACCCATTTTCCGATGATGCTTAAGTTTTTCTTGCCAATTTTCTTCCGTGATCCGTTTCAAATCCTTCCTCAAATCCTTGTTGCCATGACGCTGTCCCTGACCGATACAGTTGAAGTATCGTGTGATGACCATCTCTCGACACTGAGCGGGAATGGCGTCAAAAGCTGCTGTTTCGGGGACACCAGATGAAATCTGCTGAAGCGCCTTTCTGAGATAAGGTGAAAAGGCGTGATCACCGATGGACTGTTCCAGCGCGTGTCTATAATTTAAACCTGCATTGATCATCAAGGTGAACTGGGAAGAAAATTCAAAGAAGCCTTCCAGTATTTTTTCCCGGTTCAAGACAATAGCCTCTTTCAGTTTTTCATGCAAATAATAGTGGGTGACAAAGTTTGCCATTGCTATTAAGAAGATTTGCGTAACAATCCTTTCACGAAGACCTATAATCAAGCTAAAAAATGTCACATAAAGGTGGATGCTGTACTTCTTTTCCCAGAAAAGTTGAACACGCTGATGATGTTCTTTGATGCCATACAACTGCAACAGACAATCCGATACTTTTTTGCCATAAGCCTTGGGTACCGGACAATAGCGATAAATCCATTTTCCAATACGATACATGGAATCCCTCCTAAGTATGGCGCATTACCAACTCTCGACCCAACCAAATGCCAAATCCAATCACAATCATCGCCAGTGTCATCCCTATACGACCAAACCAAGTTTGGTATAGCACAGCCATATAGTTAGGCGATGAATAGTCCAATACCGCAATCATGAATATCGGAAAACAACTAAGTACCTTGAGCTCGAATTGTTTTTCTGCAGTAATGACTTCAATCTCTTGGTGTGTCGCCAACTGATCGATAATCATGTTGCCGTTCTCCTTGAGTATCTCCACCAAATTGCCACCCTGCTTCAGTCCTATGCCTAGGGTCGATACAAACAGATGAATCGCCGTGCAATCCGCACGCTCGCTGAATTGTCTAAAGGCACTTTCAGCCGATTCCCCAAGGGTCACGCGCCTGTGTATATGACGAATTTCCTCAACAATCATGCTATCTCCGGAATAGAGCATCTCCAGTTCCTCAACCGTGTGGGGCAGACTATTTTCAAAGCTATATCCCGCGCCTAAGCAAACAATTAAACTGTAGAGAAACTCTCTAAATTCAATCAATAATTGTTGCTTTCTCTTTTCAATACACTTTTTCTTAATCATCTTAAAGGGCAACCAAGCTAAAGGTAGGCATATCAAAGAAAAAAACAGACTTTGATATGCTAGATAACTCACTAAAAATACGGCTGCCATACTCCCTAAACCATATACGGCCTTCTCAGAGTTTGAAAATGTATAATCCTTGTAATCCATAGCCCATCCTCTACTTCAAAAAAATATACTCCAGTTCATAGCCATTATCCGAATAAGCCTTTAACTGAGCTATCGACGCGACGCCCCTAAATCCATCTTTTCGACGCTCCACATGGATCACAATATCTATGGCCGAGGCAATTTGCTGTCGAATAGCCTGCATTGGTATTTCTAGTCCACTGAGCACCATGGTCTCTATCCGTCTAAGCATATCCAGAGGATTGTTGGCATGGCCCGTACTAATGGAACCTGAATGCCCCGTGTTCATAGCCTGAAGCATATCGATGGCTTCTGAACCACGAATTTCACCAACA
>JAFGTX010000266.1 GCA_016938815.1 Clostridia bacterium
ATCAAATACCTCTCAGGGTCATATTGCTGTTTATTCTTATAAAGAGAATGAGCCAGTAAAATGATCTTTCTCATCACCGCCATTTGCGCTACCATTTTAGGCTTGCCACGATCAACCAGTCTCTCATAGATCATTTTCATTTCATCGTTATACCTGACTGCTATCATTGTAGGCATAAAGAGGATATCCCGGATTAGGGAAAGTCCCTGTTGGGAGATACGTTCTTTATGCTGTACTGAGGTACCTGAGCTTCTCTGTATCGGATCAAGTCCGCAGAGTGCTGTAAGTTGTTGTCTGGAAGCATTGGGGTATCGTAAAAAAAGATAGAGCAGAATGATCGCACTCTTTTCTCCTATCCCTTTGATGGAGATGATATTGTTATAGGCTTCAAGATATGCAGGATTGCCTTGAATGATCTCCATGATCTTCTCTATCACCTCTGTCTGTTCCTTTTGCAGTTGAGTGATCTTACGTTTTACCTTTTGAAGCACATAACTGTCTTCCAGGTTATAGGTGGCTGCTTCAAGGTAATTGGCTTTACGTCTCTCTTCCTTGATCAGTGATTGATAATACTTGATCAAAGAACGTATCTGATGGGCTTTTACATCTCTTGAAGGAACTTTAATCTCTCCCTCTTTAGCCAGTATATGCATCTGTGAGAGCATACGGGCATCCAGTTTGTCGGTCTTGCTTCTATTCTTGACTACTTTGGAGAATGAAGCACTTTGGTAGGCTCCTACTTTAAAACATTTGATGGATTGGCTTTGACAGTAATGCTCCAAGATGGCTGAATAGCTTCCTGTTGACTCATAGATAAATACGAGATCTTCTATAGATTTCCTGTACCGTTTCTTCAATTTGCTATAGAGCTTTTTTAGCCCTTCAGGGCTATTTTCTATCTCAATATCCATTTCACTTTTGGGTATGAAAACTTGCAGGGTTGATTTAGCTACATCTATTCCGATATAATTGTCCATGAGAACCTCCATTAAGTGAAGAGTTCGGTAGCACAGACCTTTGTGTCTGTGTGATATTCACTAAACCTGACTTTCGCTTGTAAATGCAGTCTGGATTATCTCCGACTCTGTTTCCACTCAAGTTATCGGTTCAGTTATTTAGCTCCCACACAAGCTCATTTTTTACAACGGCTTCAACGAAGTTATCAATCTACATCATCCGACTCTTACAGTTTTATTATACTGCACTCTTGAGTGGTGATTTGATTATACAA
>JAFGTX010000267.1 GCA_016938815.1 Clostridia bacterium
CACCAGTCGGACACCCTTCAATGCTTTATCCACATAAACAGTATTCATAGTAACGTCGTTAAAATAGAGACTATTCATGCCACCACCATTAATAATGGTTGCACCTTTGACTTCAACTTCTTGAAGGATTACATCACCTTCACCGACTTGCGCGCCTATTGTTAAATTGCCATTGATGACTAATTTTTTTAAAGTTGCACCTGACTTAGTTACAACGATATTGCCATCAACAATGGTTTTAGATGTATCGTCCCCATAAACTTTACTCTCATTGTAGACAAAATTTTCTTTGGATTTGCTAGCCAATGATTTAGATAAAGTTACAATCGCCTCTGCTCTTGTAATATTTCCTTTTGGCTTAAATTCGCCAGTAGGATAGCCTTTCATGATTCCAGCTTCATTGACAGCAAAAATCGCGTTTATATTGTCAGAAGATGCTTCTGCATCATCAATGAATTTGTCTTCTAATGATACGGCATATAAATCTTCTACTATAGCAATTACTTTAGCGGCTTCTTCACGTGTAATTGCTCTCATCGGTTCTACCATGCCTGTAGTATCGACATTTATGTAACCTGCCGCTGCTCCTTTTTCAATTTCTTTGGTATACCATGCATTTTCAGGTACATCAGTATACTGAGTCTTTGTTGTTTTAGTAAACTGATAAGCTCGGTTCACCAAAGTGAAAAATTCAGCACGACTAATTGTATTGTCGGGTTTAAATGAACCATCTGCATAACCCGTAATCAATCCTGATTCAATGGCTGACTGAATCATGTCTTTTGCCCAGTGCTCTTCTACATCTGTCAATGATGCGATGTTTGAAAATGCCGGCATTGCATTTGTTAGCATCATCAGAACGCATAAAAGTAGAGCCATATGTCTTTTTGCTTGTTTCATGTTTTGCCCCCTATCATGTATTTTGTCAAAAAAATATAGGTTTTAACACCTATATTCATTGACGCCTGTTTATTATAACACCATTTATTGTCAATTAGAAGAGTTATTGGTATATGTAAATATAGATTAACAATTATAGTAAAAAAAGCGACCCTAAGGTCGCTTAACATAGTCCACATTTAATTTCTATTTCTTCAATACCCCATCCCGTTCCATCTGAGACAGACTGCTCATAACCCCTAGCTTGCCATGGTCGTAAGTCAGACCGCCTTGGTAGTAAACGACAAAAGGTTCCCTAATTGGCGCATCGGCACTCAGTTCGATGGATGAACCTTGTACAAAAGCACCAGCGGCCATAACTACAGGACTTTCATAACCCGGCATGTCCCAAGGCAGTGGTGTGACGTAGCTGTCCACTGGTGAGGCGCTTTGAATGCCCTTACAGAAGGAAACGATTTTATCTTCGCTACCGAGTTTGACTGACTGGATGATATCACTTCTATAGGCATCAGAGCTTGGGCAGACTTCATAGCCCAGACTTTCATAGGTTTTCGCACAAAGAATGGCACTTTTGAGAGCGTTGACTGCAACGGTCGGTGCCAAGAAGAGGCCTTGTAATATAGTACGTGTTTGACCGAATGTGAGACCACATTCCTTGCCGATACCTGGTGAGGTCATTTTTGCAGCAATCAGTTCGATTAAAGCTGATTTACCAACAATATAGCCACCGCTTAAAGCCAGTCCACCACCAGGATTTTTAATCAATGAACCTGCCATTAGGTCAGCGCCCACTTCTGTCGGCTCTCTATAATCAAGGAATTCCCCATAACAGTTGTCAACCATAACCACTGTTTCTGGCTGAATCGCTTTCACTTTCTTGACGATGGCCTCAAGATCAGCAATTTGAACTGCTTTTCTAAAACTGTATCCTGCCGAACGTTGTATGTAGACCATTTTAATAGGTTCTGCTTTTAGAGCGGCTTCAATGGCCATTTCATCAAAAGAGCCATCCTCTAAAAAATTGATTTCAGCGTACTTGACACCGATTTCCATAAGGGATGATCCATTAGGACCAGCAGTACCGATGACGTTTTCAAGGGTGTCATAAGGTCTGCCTGAGATGGCGAGCATCTTGTCACCAGGTCTCAAAACACCTGTAAGGCACAGGGTCAATGCATGGGTACCGTTAACAATTAAAGGTCGTACAATAGCGTCTTCACCGCCGAACACTTTGGCGAAAATCGATTCAGTCACCTCACGTCCAGAGTCGTTGTAACCATAACCTGATTGCCAATTGAAATGTGTGTCGCAAAGACGGTAAACCTGCATGGCTTCGATGACTTTAAGCTGATTGTAAGTGATCATCTGATTCAGTTCTTCAAATTTATTGTAAACTTCCTTTTCTGCGTTTAGAACGGTGTCTACCGCAAAAGGCGTAATGCCTAGTCGTTCGTATTGTGCTGTTATTAGTTTTGTTTTCATATAATCCTCCGCAAAGCATTATACCAAAAAAAGTCTCAAATGACTATCATTTGAGACTTTTTTGATTAGACAAGTTAACCTTGCTATTCATCTTCTTGCTTTGAAATGGATGCTGCGTTAAAGTTCACAGGTTTGCTCGGCACAATGGTCGAAATGGCATGTTTGTAAATCATCTGTTGTTTCCCATCACTGTCTAAGATAATGGTGTAGCTGTCAAAGCCTTTGACAAAGCCTTTGATCTGATAGCCACTGATGAGGAAGATGGTAATTGAGGTAGAATCTCTTCTCACCTGATTCAGGAAAACATCTTGTAAATTTAGTGTAGACTTCAAAATAACCCCTCCTATTCCCTTATTGCAGCGCTTACCCACTAGTCCGCTGCAATTTTTTCTCGAACATAATGTTCTATTTGAGATAAGTATTCATCCAAAGAGCCACACTGATCGTAATCAAACCACTTGATCGAGTCATAACGCCTAAACCATGTTAATTGTCTTTTGGCATAACGACGAGAGTTTTGCTTGATGGTACTTACCATTTGTTCATAAGAATACTTCCCATCCAAATATGGAAGTACCTCTTTATATCCTATACCCTGCATAGATACATATTTATCATTTAATCCTAAAGTTTTTAGATTTTTTATTTCATCAATGAGACCATTTTCAAGCATAATGTCCACACGCTTGTTGATGGCTGCGTACAGCTTCATTCTAAGTCGCTTCAATCCAATAAGGATGACATCATATTCCTTGGTTGGAATCAGGTCAGTCTTGAAATCCGACATGTTTTCACCGGACATTTTATTAACTTCTAAAGCACGTATGACGCGTTTGACATTATTAGCATGAATTCTACTGGCTGCTTCAGGATCGATTTGCGCCAATTGTTGGTGCAAAAAATCACCGCCCTTTTCCTGCCAGAGTCGATTCAGTTCTTCTCTGTATTCCGGATCAGAATCCGCGCCGGAAAAGTCCATTTCATACATGAGTGCATTAATGTATAGGCCTGTGCCACCAACGATGATAGGCAATTTGCCCTTTTCAAAAATTTCTTGGATATAGCTCTGTGCTTGTTTGCGATACTCTGCTACAGAAAATTCATCCCGCGGGTCAATCTCGTCTATCAGATGGTGCTTGATGTCACCCATCTCCTCTGCAGTGGGCTTTGCACTGCCGATATCAAAATATTTATAGATTTGCATAGAATCGGCAGACACGATTTCACCATTCAGTTTCTTGGCAAGTTCAATCGAAGCAGCCGTTTTACCAACGGCTGTCGGACCGCATATGATTACAATTGTTTTTCTCATTATGTTCTTTTAAACTTCCTTTCAATTTCATACTGATGCATCGCTATAATAATCGGTCGTCCGTGAGGACAGGTATAGGGATCATCTAAGTTTCTCAGATCCTTTAACATCTGTTCAACCTCCAAATGATGGACGCGATGATTGGCTTTTATGGCTGCCTTACAGGATTGCATGATGATTTCTTCGTCTTGAAGGGTTGCCAGATCTTCTGGTCCCTCGATGTGTTCGATGAGCTGTTCAATAAAATGCTTTCCGGCAGGTCTATCAAAAAGCACCGGCACAGAACGAATGATAATATCATTCATACCAAAAGCTTCGACTTCAAAACCGATATTTTGAAGCAAGGTCACATTGGAAAGCAATAATTCCTGCTCGTTATAAGTCATTGAAATCGTAATGGGATCCAGTAGCATTTGTGCTTCCATTTGACGCTTTTTATATTTTTCTCTAAAAGATTCATACAGAATTTTTTCATGCGCGGCATGTTGGTCAATAAAATATAGCTGTGCCTCTTTTTGCAAGATCAAGAAGCTTTCAAAAGCCTGACCAACATAGATCAAGTCATCGTAAATCGACTTACCAACCGGTAGGTAATCTGGCGTATCATCAGATTTCTCAATGGTTTCCTTTACAAGCAAATCATTTAAGTTGTACTGAGTGCCTAATTCCTTTGACGCTGTATGACTGATAAAGGATGGCTTTGAAGCGGACTTAATTGCGGATGTTTTTTCGAATCTTTGCTCTGTTTTTTGTTCTGCAATTGGTTCTATAGAGGGCTCGTCCCTTTCCTCTTGAGATTGATAGAGTACATCCATGGCTGACTTTGTTGGCGTCGGATAATGGGTGTTGATACTCTGTCTTGTAGAAGAGGAAGAGGTGGCTGTTATCTTTTCAACTTGAGTCGGCATTGTTTTCGGTGACGGTTTTTCTTCCCGTATGCTTACTTCTGCCTTTTCTTGAAGTGACGCTTCAGGCTTTGAAAAGACATCAATTTTCTTGAAAGTTTCTGTCGGCACCTGGTTGTAACTGTTAATGCATTTTCGGATTGCTGTATAAAGCGTCTGCTTAATGCTGTTCTCCTCATGGAACTTGATTTCCGTCTTGCTCGGATGAATGTTGACGTCAATGGTCTTTGCATCCAATTCAATGAAAAGGAAGCATACCGGATGCCTATGAAGCGGTACCAGACCCTTATAGGCCAGTTCCAATGATTCTGAAACAATTTTGCTGGCAATGTAACGCCCGTTGACAAATACGATTTGCAATTGACGGTTGCCCCTTGTAAAATGAATGGCCGATAAAAGCCCTGTTATTTTAAATTGGTCAGTGCCTTCGTGTTCAAAAGCAATTAAATTTTGCGACACTTCTTTTCCAAAGATGGCATAAACCGCATCTTTCAAGTCATTATTGCCTTGTGTCTTAAAAATGATACGCTCATTGATGATATATTTGAAGGAAATATCCGTATGCGAGAGCGCCAACTTATTGACGATAGCGCTGATGGCATTTTGTTCGGCTCCATCGGACTTTAAAAATTTTAATCGGGCTGGCGTGTTAAAGAAGAGGTCCTTCATGATGATCGTCGTACCATTTGAAGCACCGACCGCATCTTGTGAAAGCACCTTTCCGCCAGACAAGACCAGCTTTTCGCCCAGTTCCTTATCCGCCACCTTACTGATTAGTTCGATGTTGGATACCGATGCGATACTGGCCAGTGCCTCGCCTCTAAAGCCCAGACTTTGGATATTGTAGATGTCCTCTATTCTGGAGATTTTGCTGGTCGCATGTCTAAGGAAGGCCGTCAACAAATCGTCAGGTTCAATACCATGACCATCGTCTGAAACACGGATATAATCCTTACCGCCACCTTTGATTTCTATGGTGATATTTTTAGAACCTGCATCTATGGCGTTCTCAACCAACTCCTTGATGACGGAAGCGGGTTTTTCTACTACCTCACCTGCCGCGATTTTGTTGGAGATGAGCGGGTCTAATACATGAATTTTAGCCATTTATTCACCTAACTTTCCTTTTAACTGATAAAGGATGTTCATGGCATCCATTGGCGTCATTTGCATCAAATCTATCTGTTTCAGCTCTTGAAGAATCGTTTTTGCCATCAGGGTTGTTTCATCCTCAAAGACCACAGGCGGCGTGAAAAAGTCAATTTGACCGGCCTGATCGCTGATGTTGCGTACATTATTATTGATATCGTGTTCTTCAAGCTTCGAGAGGATATCTTTGGCTCTGTCGATGACCTGAGCAGGCACACCAGCTAGTTTGGCCACTTGAATACCAAAGCTCTGGTTGGCTCTTCCCTTGACAATCTTCCTCAAGAAGACGATATCGTCACCTTGTTCTTTGGCGGAAATGGAATAATTCCTAACGCCGTCTATTTTGCCTTCGATTTCCGTCAGTTCGTGATAGTGGGTTGCAAACATGGTTTTAGCTGCAATGCCGCTGTCCTTTGACAGGTATTCCACCACCGCCCAAGCGATACTGAGTCCGTCGTAAGTACTGGTACCTCTACCGATTTCATCCAAGATAATCAGGGAACGTGGTGTGGCATTATGAAGAATGTTTGCCAGTTCATTCATTTCCACCATAAAGGTACTTTGCCCCTGAGAAAGGTCATCAGAAGCACCTACTCTTGTGAAAATACGGTCTACAATGCCGATTTCTGCATGAGCGGCAGGTACATAGCAACCGATTTGCCCCATAAGCGTAATAAGGGCAACCTGTCTCAAATAAGTCGATTTTCCGGCCATATTAGGCCCTGTGATGATGTAAAGCTTATTGTCAGTCTTATCCAGTAGAGTATCGTTTGGAATAAAAAGTTCTGCGTTAACCAGATGCTCCACAACCGGATGACGCCCTTCTGTGATAACGACACCGTCTTCATCGGTAATCACTGGGCGCACATAGCTTTGTCTATAACTCACTTCTGCAAAAGAGGTGATGACATCGATTATGGCAATCTGGCGTCCCATATGCAAAAGTATATTGATATCCTTTAAAATACGATTCTTTAGATCAACAAACAAATCATATTCCAAGGCCTTGATTTTATCTTCAGCACCCAGCACCTTTTCTTCGATTTCCTTAAGTTCCTGCGTAATATAACGTTCCGAATTGGCAAGTGTCTGCTTACGAATATAGTCGTCAGGCACAAGCTCTGAGTTTGCCCTTGTCACGTCTAGATAATAGCCAAAAACCTTATTGAAGCCAATTTTAAGTGTTTTAATCCCGGTTCTTTCCTTCTCGCGTTGTTCAATATCTAAAATCCAGTCTTTCCCGTTGGTCACCGCATAGCGCAGTTCAGCCAAATCTTCATTGTAAGAGGCCTTGAACATACCGCCTTCTCGAACAGAAAACGGAGGTTCTTCCACAATAGCCGTATCAATGAGGTTATAAGTCGTTTCCAAAGTATCGTAACTCGACAGGATATCAGCAAATAAACCTGTCGGCATGGTTTCTAGTAGACTTTTAATATAAGGCAGTACCCCAAGGGATTTTCTAAGGGCAATCAAGTCCCTACAATTGACGTTACCGAATACAAGTTTTGAAGACAAGCGTTCAAGATCATAGATTTCCTTCAAATAGCTTCTCAGTTCATCGCGTTTTTGCGACGAACCATAAAGGGCCTCGACGGCATCCTGTCTCTTGCTGATTTGCTCAATGTTAAGCAGGGGTTGTTCGATCCAACGTTTCATTGTTCTCGAACCCATAGATGTACAAGTTTTATCAAGAATCCAAAGTAGTGACCCTTTCTTGTCTTTGCCTCGAATGGTCTCCGTCAATTCTAGATTCTTACGTGTAAACTTATCCAACACCATGAAATGATCATGATGATAAAGTTCCAATCGGTCGAAATGCTGCAAATCTACCTTTTGAGTCTCTTTGATGTAGTCAATTAAGGCACCGGTTGCGCAGAGTTCCGGCGAGGCCTTTTCAAGGCCGATGCTGTCGATGGCATAGATGTTGAAAAAATCCTTCACTTGTGCTTCGGCAAATGTTTCATGAAAAACGTCCTTGCCCCTGTAAGACAAAGATACTTTAGGTAAATTGTCGATAGTTAACATAATATCGTTATGTAAACCGTTTTCGATCAATATGATTTCTGATGGATTGATTTTCATCAATTCGTCGGTTACCTTCTGAGTGGAGATCGATCGATCAAACGTCGTCGCCTTGAGTTCTCCTGTGGTAATGTCCGCATACGCCAGACCATAACCACGGTCTTCCATGTTATAAAGTGACAGGATGTAGTTGTTATTCTTTTCATCAAGCATGCCCGGTTCAATCACGGTACCCGGCGTAACGATTCGAATAACATCCCTTTTCACGATGCCTTTAGCAGTTTTGGGATCCTCTACCTGCTCACATACAGCGACCTTAAAGCCCTTTTCGATGAGTTTTGCTAAGTAACCCTCTGCCGCATGATATGGCACACCACAAAGAGGCGCCTTTTCATCCAGGCCGCAGTTTCTTGCTGTCAAAGTGATTTCAAGCGCTTTAGAAGCCTTGATGGCATCGTCGAAAAACATTTCATAAAAGTCACCCAGTCTATAAAATAAGATGTAGTCTCTATAATTGTCTTTTATTTCAAAATACTGACGCATCATTGGCGTCAATTTATCATAATTAATTTCCACGGTTCGCCTCCAAATTCGTTCTCCCTATCAGTATAACAAATTAGAAAAAGGCGCGCTACAAGAGTAACACGCCTAATATCATCTTATTTTACAAGTTCGCCACAAAGTGAAAATGGTTTTGGTCTTGTAATCTTTACGTTGACAATTTGACCGATCAAACTCGAATCACCAGGGAAACTCACCGTGATGTGCTGCGAGGAACGACCGGTTAAGATGCTTTCATCTTTGCTGCTGACATCATCTACCAGAACTTCCATGACTTCACCCACATAGCCTTGCATTTTTTGCCAAACACCGGCATTCAAAACCTTAAGAACGCGTTCAAAGCGTTTATGCTTGACGTCTTCTGGAATTTGATTGTCAAATTCTGCCGCTGGAGTACCTTGTCTCACCGAATAGATGAAGGTAAAGGCTGTCACATAATCTACTGCCTTAATCAGTTCGATGGTGTCGTCAATATCCTGTTCTGTCTCCCCCGGAAACCCAATAATTAGATCCGTAGAGATACCGAGATTTGGTAGCTTCTCTTTTGCGTATCGAATGGTTTCAAGGTAACTTTCAACCGTATATTTTCTGTTCATCGCTTTAAGTACCGCGTTGCTTCCGGATTGTATCGGTAAATGCAATTGATCGCATACTTTATCGCACTCTGCCATGACATCAATCAATTTTTTGGAGATGTCCTTTGGATGAGAAGTCATAAATCGAATACGTTCAAGACCCTCTATCTTGTTGATTTCTCTAATGAAATCAGCAAAATCGACAGGTGTATCCAAGGTCTTACCATAAGAGTTGACGTTTTGACCCAGCAAAGTCACCTCTTTTGTCCCATCCGCAACGAGGCTTTTAACCTCATTGACAATGGATTCGACCGTTCTAGAACGCTCCCTGCCTCGGGTATATGGCACGATACAGTAAGTACAGAAATTGTTGCATCCGAACATGATGTTGACAAAAGCTCTGGTCTGGTAGCGTCTTTCCACGTTAATGCCTTCGATAATATCCCCCTCAGTATCCCAAACTTCCACCAAGAGGTTTTCGCGTTTGTTTAAAACGCTGTTTAAAAGTGCTGGGAAATTGTGCACATTATGCGTACCAAAAACCAAGTCCACATGACTGTATTTGGCTTTAATTTCATCTACAATGTGGGGTTGCTGCATCATGCAGCCACATACAGCGAGGATCAATTCCGGTCTTTTTCGTTTCAAAGACTTCATATGCCCTAGATTCCCAAAAACCTTCAGCTCTGCGTTTTCTCTGACACAGCATGTGTTGAAAATAATCAAATCCGCATCATCTCTAAATGGACTAATTTCATAGCCCATTTGCAAAAGCATGCCTGCCAGTTTTTCCGAATCGTGTTCGTTCATTTGACAGCCATAAGTTTCAATAAAATACTTCCTATTGCGATTATTATCCGCATAAAATTCATCATTCGCTCTTTTTATATCTTGAATAATGACTTGATTTTTAAGTAGTATATCCGTGTTGGTAACGGTAGTTGCTTCTCTTTTCATATCTTCCTCCAGTTTGTTCACTAGTTCTTATTTTATCATAAAAAATTTTTTTGTATATTACTAATCCGGATTTATAACTTTGTTAACGCAATCGCGAATTACCGATCACCGCACCAATAATCATCAAACCGCTCAATATATTGATGGGATTCACAGCCTCTTTTAAAAACGCTATCGCCAAAACTGTTGAAAATACAGGAACAAGATTTATGAACAAAGCGGTTTTAGCAGGTCCTATCTCTTTAATGCTCAATTGCTGAATGGTGTATCCAAGTACAGTCGGGAAAACGGCCATGTAGATCACGGCAGCATAAGCGCCTGCGGATACATTTAAGGCGTGATCAAGGATCATTTCTTTCAAAGCAAAGGGTGTTAATAGAAGTACGCAACCGATAAAGGTGTATGTGCTGAGTTTTAAAGGATGCATTTTTGCCGTAGCACTTTTCACGAGAACCGAGTAACTCGACCAGCAACACGATGCAAACAACATGATGAGGTCACCCTTGTTGACACCAAGATGTAATATATCGAATATCTGCCAGTCGGTTATTGTAAGCAGCACACCCATAAAAGCAATCAGGATATATCCTATGCGCTTCATGGTAAGACGGTCACCAAGGAAAAGCGCGGCTAGAGCCGCTGTTATCAGCGGATTGCTTGCATTGATCATGGCTGCTTTAGAAGCGGTTGTATAGCGCAAGGCTAAGAAAAACGGCAAATGATAACCAATCATGCCCACCACAGAAAGCTGGAGGACCATTTTATAGTCGGACTTCGATAATCGCCAGTCCGTACCCATGTGTCTTTTCATAACGCCAAACAGTATGATGGAAGCAAATAAGAATCTCAAGTAGGTCAGCATAATCGGACTGAGTTCGTTAATGCCTAATTTGCCCGCAATAAAAGCACCCGCCCAGAAAACGGCTGCAAATGACATCAAAATGTAGTTGTTTTTTTTCTGCATGAGAGACTCCTATGATGTATGGTTTTGAATAAATTTTACCACGAAAAATCTACTTCTACTATAATCAAACTCGCGAATAGTAAAAGCGCGCCGACATAACCTTGTATAGTTAGGATTTCTTTAAAAACCATAAAGGCGAAGAAAGCGGCAAAGACGGGTTCCAGTGAAAAAATTAACCCTGTATGAACTGCACTTGTGTATTTTTGCGCTACCGTTTGTGTCACAAAACCAAACGCAGAGCAGAATAGGCTGAGTGCCAGAACAACACCCCACGATGAAGGCGTAGATGGCAACTGTGGGGTTTCGATGGCAATGGCAATGAGTGTACTGTAGATAGCAAGAAAACCAAGCTGGAAAATGCCTAAATTAAGCGAATCAACCTTCTGAGTTAATTGACCCGTAACGACAATATGCACCGCAAAAAATAAAGAACACAAAATGCAGTAGATATCTCCTACTTGAAATGTCATTGATTCTTTCAGCGTTAAGAGTGCAACACCTATAATCGCAAGAAAAATACTGAAAATCGTCTTCTGCTGTATTTTAGTTTTCAGGCAGATGAAAGACAACATAGGTACAAAAATGGCCGCAATGCAGGTTAAAAATCCCGCATTGGAGGCGCTTGTGTATTGCACGCCGTAATTCATGAATGCGAAAACGACAGTCAGCAGCAGCCCAATCAAGGCAGAATACTTCAAAGTGTTTCGATCCACTTGTCGGACGTGCTTATGAAAAATAGCAGCCGTTGTCGCAAAAGCAATAATCGACCTCAGTGCGATTAAGTTGAATTCTGTGAGCCCTTGAAGCCCAATTTTGGTGAGCATAACAGATGCCCCCCAAAATACAGTGACCAGTATTAATGCAATATCCGCTTTGTGCTGCACATTCATGTTTACGCCCCCCACCGGCATTAAAATGCACTTTCAATTGGTTTTATCTGAAAAAAAGGACAGGGTAAAAGATACCACTGTCCTAAAGTCTCTTGCTATTCCAATGATTTTTGATAGAAGAATGTTTTTAAAGGTTTGAAATTGTATTTGGCTGGTACGATAATCTGTTCTGTACTGCCAACAAACAAAATACCATCATTTACTAACGCATCATTGAATTTCTTGTACATCTCATCTTTTGCTTCTTCTGTAAAGTAGATCATAACATTTCGACATACAATTAAATCGTAATTTTTAGGATACGTGTCTTTCAATAGGTTAAAATGTTGAAATTCAACACATTTTTTAATTTCTTCGCTGATTTTATACGCATTACCCACCGGTTCAAAATATTTCTTTTTAAATTCCTCAGGCACATTCTCAATACTTTTAGCGCTGTAAACACCAATTTTAGCCTTATTGATCGCTTCTTTGTCAATATCTACCGCCAAAATTTTAATGCGATTCAATGGAAAGAAATTACTTAGGGTCATAACCAACGTATAAGGTTCCTCACCAGTCGAACACGCCGCACTCCATACCTTGAGCGTTGATCGTGTCTTTAACAGCTCCGGTATGACGGATGTCTTAAGAACTTCCCATTGATTGGTGTTTCGGAAGAATTCAGAAACGTTAATGGTTAAATAGTTGATGAATTCGTCAAATACTGCTTTATCTGTATCGAGCAATCGAAAATAAGCTTCAAAACTATCGCAATTGTTTCTTTTTATCAAAGACTCAATACGTCTTTTCATTTGTCGCTCTTTGTACAATGATAAATCAAGACCAGTCTTCTTAAAGATTTTTGATTTGAAATTTTCATATCCTTCCATAGCAGCACCCCTTTTTTATTTTATTTATACACTATAATTCCCCATTAAAAACAAGAAAGTCGTGTAACATTGTTACACGACTTTAAAGGCTATACTATGCTTCTTCAGTAACTTCTTCAGATGCCATAGTTGCTTTGATAGAAAGTTTTAATTTTTTCTCTTCTACGTCAGCTTCTAAAATCTTAACTGTTACTTCGTCACCAACGCTTAACGCGTCAGATGGCTTTTCAATTCTTTTTTTGTCGATTTGAGAAACGTGAATAAGGCCTTCAACACCTGGCTCTAATTCAGCAAAAGCACCAAAATCAGTCAAGTTTACAACTTTAGCAGCAAAGCTGTCTTCTAAGTTGTATTTTTCGTTGAATACTGTCCAAGGATCAGAAGTAAGTTGCTTGATACTTAATGAAATCTTTTCGCTACCTTGATCAGCTTTAAGTACTTTAACTTGGATTTTGTCACCTACAGCTACAACATCTTTAGGGCTCTTGATTCTACCCCAAGATAATTCTGATAAGTGAATTAAACCATCAAATCCACCAACATCAACGAATACGCCGAAGCTAGCAATTCTCTTAACTTCACCTTCAACAACTGCACCTTCAGTAACATTTTCCCAAACTGCAGACATTTTAGCTTTGTGTTCAGCAAGAGCCAAATCTTTTCTAGAGAATACGATTCTCTTTCTTCTTTTGTTGATTTCAATAATCTTAACTTCTAATTTTTGACCTGTAAATTGAGACATGTCTTTTACAAAAGTAGCCGCTAAGTGAGAAGCAGGGATAAATCCTCTAACTTCGTTGTAGTATGCTGCCACACCACCTTTAAGAACTTCGCCAATTCTAACTTTGATAAGTTCTTCTTTGCCGTAAAGCTCTTCTAACTCATCCCAGTCTTTAAACTGAGCTAAGCGCTTAATAGATAACAATACATTGCCATCGCCGTCATCTGTTCTAAGTACAAATGCATTAACCTCGTCATCTATTTTAAATTCATCGATTGCAGCGTCGTTAGTTGCTGAAACCTCCGATCTTGGAATGATACCGTCGTTCTTGTAACCGATGTTTAACACGATTTTGTCAGTGTCGATTTGAACAACCTTTCCTTTGATCGTGTCACCTTTTCTCGGAACCTTGAACGACTCGTCCATTTCCTTTAGAATTTCTTCCATTGTTGTGCTCATTAACAATTACCTCGCCTTCTAAATTTATTAATAATTTCTTGTATGACCCAATCTGGCGTTGACGCGCCTGCTGTGATACCTATAACGACATCTCCAGCAAATTCCTCATAAGAAAGTTCATCAGCAGATTCTACAAAATAGGTAGCCGCACAAATGGATCTACATATCTCATATAATTTTTTGCTATTTGAACTGTTCTTTCCGCCAACGACAATCATGCAATCCGCTTGAGAAGCAAGTTCTCTCGCGGCCTGCTGTCTTTTGGCAGTCGCATCACAAATCGTATTGAAAACAACGACCTGCTCAGATTTTGATCTAAGAATATTTATCATATTTTCCCAAAGTTCTGTGTTGAAGGTCGTTTGTCCAACTATGCAAGTCGGTCCATCAATCTCCAGCAACCTAGCTGCATCGACCGTATCAATAATCGTTGCGCTATTGTCACACCAGCCATTAATACCGATGACTTCAGGATGGGTTGAATCACCAATAATTATTATACCATATTTTTTAGCATAATAGTCACTAACAATACGATGAATTTTAGAAACATAAGGACAAGTGCAATTGAAAACCGTATTTTTTGAAGTTTCCAGTTGTTCAATCACCTGTTTGGCTTCACCATGAGAACGTATAATCACTCGTTCACCCTCTGCTTCAGCAGCTGTATCAATGACTTGAAGGCCTAGTTTCTTAAGTCTGTCGACTTCAAGCGGATTATGAATTAACGCGCCTAAGGCCTTTGACGGACCTTCTGTCTTCAATATTTCTTCTGTATCATCTATTGCTTTCTTAACACCATAACAAAAACCGGCATATTCTGCAATCCTTATTTCCATAATTTATCCCTATTATCCTTTCTGGTTGATTGCCAAGTGATCATAAGTGATTTGTAGAATGGATTGTGTAAGTTTCTGATAAGTTTCCGAATCCAGTTTTTGACCCTCATATTCTTCTAAAGAAACCACCGGATGGTAGGTTATCTTAATCTTTGAAAACAATTTATAAGTAGAATCTACGGTTACCGGTATAATCGGCACCTTCGCTTTAATGGCAATCAGCGCAACACCCGGTTTTGCATCCAGTGGTGTCCCGTCGGTTTTCTTGTTTCTCGTCCCTTCCGGGAAAATCAACAAGCCCTCGCCACCCTTTAATATCTTTAAAGATGTTTTGATCGCCGTTATGTCATTGCCATCTCGATCGACTGGAAACACCTTGATTCTCGGTAATATGAACTTTAGAATCCAAACATCGAAGGCTTCTTTCTTTGACATGGCATGTAAATCCATACGTGGGAAAAAACCACCGATGAGCGGTGGATCGTACATACTCAAATGATTGGGTGCTAGCAGATAGCCTGAGTCCTTAGGTATGTTTTCTTCACCATAAACTTCGACTCTAAAAAACAGCTTATAGAAAGCTCTCATTGCGAGTTTTGCAAAACTATAGAAAGTCATCTTACTCACCTTCTTGAACAATTTTTATAATTTCTGAAACTACTTCTTCAATGGTCAGACCTGTTGTGTCAACTTCATGTGCATCCTCTGCTTTTTTTAGCGGTGAGGTTTGGCGATTCATATCATCGTAGTCACGTTTCTTGATATCTTCTCTGATCGAATCCATTTCAACAGCATGTCCTTTTGCAATCAGTTCTTTATAACGCCGTTCTGCTCTTTCATCAACTGAGGCTGTCAAAAATATTTTGTGAGTTGCATTCGGCAGCACTACGGTACCGATATCTCTACCGTCCATAATGATGCTGTTGTTTTGACTGATATGCTGTTGACGTTTAACCAGCTCTTCCCTAACTAATTTGTTAGCGGCATAACTAGAGACATTTTCAGCAATCTTAGGCGTTCTGATTTCCTCAGAACGATCAACATGATCTAAAATGAGCAACTCCCCTTTGAAGGTAATGTCTGTATCGTCCAGCATCGTCTTCAGAGATAACGTGTCATCTGGCTCAATATGCTGTGCCAACGCTTTATAAGTAATACCCCGATACATTGCACCTGTATCCAAGTATATAATGTCCAATTTCTTGGCAATGATTTTTGAAATGGTACTTTTCCCTGATCCTGCAGGACCGTCTATTGCTATTTGAATCGTCATGCATTGCCTCCACATGTATTTTATATCATCAATATAGTATAACACAAAATTTTGTTAATATATAAAAAAAGTGGCGTTTATGCCACTTTTACATTCGATCAATGTCGATCATACCTTAATATGACGTTGGTTTTTTCCACCTTGAAAGCAACAAATCCGAGACGCTCAAAAAAATCGAGTGCCGGGTCACGAACATCTACACTGAGACAAATACCATGCACACTTGCAGGCAATTGCGCCATTAGATAATGTACCAGATCTGTACCGATACCTTTGTTTCTATAAGCGCCATCTATAACAATCGTTAACTCAGGTAATTTATCGTTGATATAAGCTTCACCTGGTGCATCCTTCGTAAAGAACTTAAGCCAAACAGCACCAATCGCCTCTGAAGTCATCGAATCTATGGCGATGTAGCCGATATCCTCATCATGCCATGGATGAATATATTTCTTATAGCGTTCCGTTTCCAATACAGAGCGGTCCGGCATAGGTTCGTCATCCAAAACGAAGACGGTTTCATAAAGTAGCAGTTCCAAGTATGGGACATCAAATGCATTAATTTTTCTGAACTCAGCTTTCATGTCGCATCCCCCTCACTAATTGTTTAAAACAATGTCAACAATCTCCCAGCTAATGGTCTTGTTGTTATCGATCTTAAAAGTCAGCAATGCTGTTCCGTCGATGTGTCCATCGTCAAAAGTCGCATAGACCCACTTGTCATTGAGTAAAACGGCGTTTTCAGGGCGCCAAGCCATAGAACCACCTAGAACACCTTCAAAAGGAATCAAGTTGTTGTGATGATTCAAATCATTTAAGATCAAGGAATAATCCTCGTAGCCCATCGCCTTTAATCTTTGTTTGGACAGCTCATCCAAGGTCAAAGTGTTATTTAAATCGTTTTGCAACTCCAATTTTTCAGAATTGATTTTTTGCACTTCAATCGTGAGCTTTTTAATCATCTCACTACTCTCACTATTCAAAGCGCTCATATCCGTTAAACTTTCAGAAAGTTTGATTTGTTTTGTTTGAAGGCTTTCGTTAACCTCTTGAAGTTTCTGTACTGTTACCAGCAGATAACCCGAAATTAGAACAGAAACAATTAACAATATGCTTAAAATGGTCTGCCTTTTTTGTGTTGGATTCATACTATTCTCCTCATACTAACCTAACATAAGCATAACACAATACGGCGGCAGAGTGTATTATGAAATTCTTAATTCATAAATTTTATAGGATTAAACAGTTTCACTATTTTTCAAATTTACAATAAGAGCCAGCGCAATGGTACCATAAGCGATGAAACTTCTAAAGTACTCTCCTAATGCAGGATTATCAAATAGCTGTTGGCCGGCTTGTGGCGATACGATAAAGAGCGTATGAAAAACCAGTAAACCCAGAATCCCCTGTCGTACAGTCGCATCTTTTATTGTCGCACCACCTGCCATAAGTGCTGCGCTGGCAAATATCTCATGCTTTAAGTGTCCTGTATAGACATTGAGCATGCCAATATTTTGCAAATAGATCATATGTCCTAGACTTGCAACAACTGTCGATAAGACAATAGCTTTGATACGGACTTTTTTACTGTTAATACCCACCATATAAGCACGATCGCTGGAATCGCCCACACATTTTATCTCCTTTCCGAAAGGCGTATGCATTAAGTAATTGATAAAGGCGCCAAAAAATAAAACGACACCAATCATAAACATAGGAAATGAGATATCATGCAGGGTCACAACAAATATCTTATCCAACACACCACGAAAAGGCTCCAAATCGATTAAATTACGGACACCCGTTCCACGAGAAAGTAGAATTTCCGTATTCTTGACAGGAATAATGCTACCAACACAGACAAGGAAAATTAGCTGGTAAAAACCATTGGCCAAAAAACCAATAATCATCGTTGTAATCATCTCTTTTCCAGGCACCTGGTTTAGGCAGTGACCGATAAGCACACCAAATACAATTGCAAAAGTCAACGAGAGTGATAAAGCAGCCACGCCACCTAATTTCCCCCCTAGCCCTGCTGCAATGGCAATGATATACCCCATCTGTGCACACATGGCACCTACCGTCACCGAAAAATTCAAACCCATACCTGCTTTGATCGGAATAATCAGCGCAAAAATCATAACACCGTTGCGCACAAAGCGGTTAACCGTTTCGTTAAGCACAAAACTCGGGCTAAGGCCAGAAACAGAGATACCTATAATGGACAGCACAAAAAAGAATAAAGGCATCTGATATTTTTTAAGCATAGCGGCCTCCCTTCTCTGAAATCAAAAGCGCGTAAAGTATAATACCATTGGTGATGATATTACGTACAATTTCTGAAATCTCAGGTAATAAAAGTTCGTTGGCAATCGGTACGGAAAGTAAATAGATACTTTGAAAGAGATAGGTCCCTATAATGGCATGTATAATCGTCCCCTTTTTTGCAGAAGCGCCACCGATTAGCAGTGCAGAAACTGCGGGAAACGCCATCATCAACGGAGCATCGTAAAGTTCCAAAAAACCGAAACTTTGTGCGTAGACCACGATACCTACTGCGGCGATGACCAATGAAATTCTAACAGACAATAATTTTATTTTTTTTACATTCAAACCAGACGCCTTGGCGAAAGCGTCATTTTCTCCTACAGCACAAATACTTTTACCGGAGGTCGTTTTAAAGAAGTAATGAATTAGACCTGCTATAATCCCGTAAACCAAGAGAAGTCCAAAGGGCAAGACGAAATTACCGACCTTTATAGACCATAATTGATCCAGTGTGCTGGTGAAGTAAGGATTCAAGCCGATTCTAGGACGTAGTCCTGAACCACCTATTGGGTAAAGCATCTGACGATTACTAAAAGGCACCAATGACCAGAAAAAGTTCATCAGAGGGATGAAGGAAAAACCGATAAAGGTACTGGCAATCTCTTCTCTACCCTTAACAGCAATAAGGATTCTACCGTATACTTCACTAAAAGCGAGTGCAATGAACCCACCAAGCAATGCAGAAATCAGTAAACCCACTAAACCTGTCAGCTTGAAATTCACAGCGATACACATACCGATCAAGCCAGCGGTAATACCGACCGGCAAGCCAAAGTTCATGCCCATGCCCGCATTGAGCATCGGTATAAGACTTAAGACAAGTAAACCATTCATTGCGAATTTAATAAAAGATAGGTTCAATAGGACAATCATATCCATGTGCAAATGAAAAGCAAGGGCTACCAATAATACCAGAAAGCCTGCGATAATTTTATAAGCCATCAGAAGACCCTCCTTTTGAAAATGCCAATCCAAATTCTTTTGCCGAAGCATCAGGTGATAAAATTGCTGAAATTCTACCTTCTGAGAGAACCACAATACGATCACACAAACGTTTCAGTTCTTCTAATTCACTTGAAGCAATCACCAACGTCATTTTGTCCTTACGATTGCTTTCTATAAGACTCTGCAGTACTTTTTCCTTTGCAGCAATATCAATGCCACGCGTTGGTTCTGAAACAAATAGGATGTCCGGCTCAAGTGAAAGACTACGGGCCAAACAGACCTTCTGCTGATTGCCACCACTCAAAGTCTTCACCACTTGTTGATGAGAGCGACAGACAATGTCCAATTGTTCGCAATACTTGCTGACCGCCTTATCAGCACTGGCTTTATCGTATAATTTCATCAGACCACCAAAATGTGGTTTAGAATATTTTCTATAGAGTTGCTGTGCCGTGAACACAATATTTTCTCCGATGCTATGTTCCAAAAGAAGACCGACGTTTTTACGGTCCTCACACAAAACATAAAGCCCCTTTGTAATCTTTTCTTGATAAGTTAAATTTGTAATATCAAGGCCATTCATATGTATTGCACCACGTGTGGGATAAAAACCGATAAGGCCTTTAGCCACTGCCAACTTACCATGTCCAGACAAACTGGTAATGCCCAGTACTTCACCCTTATAAATCTCCAAACTGAAATTTTCCAAAGCTTCTCCTGGATAATCGACTTGAAAATTTTCAAACCGCATTTGTACTTCCTTTGTATCTAGCGCTCGATTGGAAACTGTTTTTTGAACTTTTTCTCCAATCATCTCTATGGCTAATTGATCCAGAGTGATGCTGCCATTTTCATAATAGCCTACCGTTTCACCATCGCGTAAAACCAAGAGATGATCACATAAACACATCACTTCTTCCAAACGATGTGAGATAAAGAGTACAGAAATGCCTTTTTTTACCAGCTTTTTAAGCGCTGTAATTAAAAGTTGGCTGTCTTTGTCATTTAGAACTGCCGTCGGCTCATCTAAAATCAATAATTTCAGGTGATTTCGATCTAGTTCCCTTGCAATTTCTATGAACTGTTTCACACTGATTGACATATGGTCCACCAACATGCTGGCATCAATTTCAAGACCAAGAGATTCTAGTTTTTCTTGAGCCTCCATCTGATCCTTTTTATGGTCAATAAGAAGGTAATCTTTTAAAACATGCTTAGCGAAATCTTTCACAATGTTTTCGTTACCCAGCTTAATATTTTCTGCAATTGTCAATTTGGGGAAAAGAGCAAACTCTTGATGCACCATCCCAATGCCATACTGTGTTGCATTGCCTTCGTAGTTAACATCCATCCTTTGCCCATCTACTTTAATTACCCCTGTATAACCACCCGTATTTTTGATGACCTGATGTCCGAAAATGATATTCATCAAGGTGCTTTTTCCAGAGCCGTTGGCACCGATTATACCTAGGATTTTGCCTGGCATTAATGAAAAATTGATATCTTTTAAAACTTCATGTTGTCCGTAATGTTTGCCGACATGATTTAATTCTAAAATTGGTTTATTCATTTTCCCTCACTGTTAAAAAAGGAGCTATAAGCTCCTTTTTTTAATAGAAAATTGATTCCATGATTAGCACGAAATAGTTGTCTAATTCTGGTTTCAACGTATTGAATTCTGCACTTACACCAAAAGTTTCTTCTGAGAATGCTTTAAGGTTATCAAGATTTTTATAATCGAATGATTCATCTTCAATCATTTTCTTAGCTAGTTCCACAGCGTATTCTGGTACATAAACTGTTACAGGTACTGGCCATCCTGACAATCTGCCAGTCATATCTGCTTCGGCTGCTTTTTCAGAAATCATTTGATTGATCTTATCAAAGTTGCCAGCATCTTCTTCACTCAACTCAAGGTTCATAACTGTTGGGTATGCTTGAGTTGGCGTTGGACAACATTGTTCAGCTACGATGAATTTCAATTTTAAAGCTTCATCAATGATGACATCATACATTGGGCAGTTTGTTCCGAAAATGTTAGTGTCTACACCGTATTTCTCGATTTGTCTTGGAATATCTTCACGCAAGAACTGTTGCATTGCAGCTGGTCCGTTACCTGTTTGAGGGTCAGGTGTTGTTACTTCTACAAAAGTCATACCTAACTCTTCAGCTGTTGCTTTCATTTGATCTCTTCTTGCAACGATAACTTCTTTTGCCATATGTGTTGGGAAAGAGTAATGGATGATTGTTTTGGCACCCATATCGTGTGCTTTTCTAGCAATTGTTTCACCACGTCTTACCCAGTCTGTGTCGATACATACATCGATGTATTTTGACATCAATTCAGGATCATCCCAAATCGGCGCAGTCATCGTAATGATGTCAGGTCTTTTTTCTTCAATTTTTTGAAGTGCCGGTAATAAACCAGCTTGTCCTGAAACCACGATTACCGCTTTCATTTCAGGGTCATCCGCCAAAGATGTGATTTGACTTAAACCTGTTTCGATTTCTGTTGAAAAGTTCTCTGGCAATGTGATGTGCTTTACAATGTCAGGATACTTTGCTACCATGTTTTCTGCTGCACGGTATTCATCTTCACTTGTCGATAACGTTGGTGTCACGATACCGATTTTGTAGCTAGTTGCAGTTTCTTGAGTTTCAGTAACTACAGGCTCAGTCGCCCCGCTACCTTCGCTTGATTCTTCTGCTTTTGCACCACAGCCTACAATACTGAAAGCTAGTGCAAATACCAATAACATACTTAATACTTTCTTCACTATAAATCCCTCACAATACATTATTTATTGCACTTTCAATCCACCGCTGGAAAGAAAGAGTACAACCTAGATCATTTCAAGGAACGCTTCGACCCTTGTGGCAATTTGGCCCACATCTCCTGGCGAGTAATCTGTCGTCACCTGTAAGTATGGCGTATTTCTTTTTGACATGGTTCTGCTGACCAATGTCGCTTCAACGTTATATGTGTGGCATGCATGCCAAGTCAACTCAATAACGCCATCTACTTTAAAATCATCCACCAATTGGTTTAGCAAATCCAGACGATGCGTATTTGGCGTGATACAAGGACAGGCTACGCTAAGGTATTTTTTGGCCAGCGCCTTTAGAGGGGATGGGGTATCTTCTTCCACTAAATCAGCAGTCTTCAAACCACCACAGTTTTCCATGGCGACGATGACAGCACCTTTTTCTTCGATAATATCAACAAGTTTACTGTGTGTCGTTGGACACCCCGTTAGTAATATACGCGGTTTATTTTTCATCGTACTTATAAATACGGGATCTTCTCTTCTTTTTTCTAGGGCTTCAATCGCCAATTCGATTTCCTGTACACGTTTTGGAATATTGCATTCAAAGCTGATTGCACCTCTGATATTGTTCATCTCATGCCCTGTTAACAGTGGCGTTTCCTCTGAGTTAAGATACTGTAACCTATACATTGCTTTTCTAAGCTGGTTGTATTGCTTGATTGTTGCATTAATCATAGCATCGGTTATTTCCGTATCTGTAATGCTTTCAACGTATGCTTTCATTTTTTCGATTTCGTTCTCAAAGTATTGATAGTCTTCTTCACGACTACAAGTATTTGGCAGATACAGGACATGAACCGGTTTAATATCTGCTAATAATTCAAACATCTTCTTTTTGCCATCACACGTCGCATCTGCAATGATGTGCTCTGAATAATGGAAATATGGACAAGTATCAGCAATGCCGTGTCCATAACTGGATTTAATTAAATCACATAAATTACGTGGTAAATCAATCTCTGACTTCTTAGCGCTTTCATAAGAACCAGCACAGAGTGATACTGGAATGCCACCACCTGCGACGATAATCTCTTTAGGTGTGAAGGCACAGTATGTACCGACCACATGTTGCCCTTCTTCTCTCAGTGCCATACATTCTTTGAAAATTTCTTCGTTGATGCGTTCTGAATATTTTGTACTAAACATGTGATTCACTCCAATAACTAATTTGTTAAGCCCTTCACCAGTATAGAGTGATATCAATCGTTTGTACAATAAAAAAAAACAATAGTTATCGTGCATTTATTTTTTATTCGAATATCACTTTTTTGAAAAAAAAAGCGTGGAACTTTTCGTTTTCCACGCTTTTAATCACTTCATCTTTTCTATTTCGGATTGTAAATCTTATAATTTTCCCAAATACCTTCTAATTTGCCAAAGGACTTTTTAACCTTGTCTTTTTCACAGATACTTACCGCGATGATCAAGGTATTGACCAAACTCATCGGTGCAACTAACGAGTCGATAAAGGTATTCATATTGTATTTTGCGGTCATGTAGTAGTCTGACAGCGGTACTAGTGGTGAGCTTGTACTATCGGTAATACCGATTAACTTCGCGCCCTGTGACTTCGCAAACTCTACAACCTCATAAGTCGTTTTTGAATATCTTGGGAAAGAGAAAGTAATCAGTACATCATCTTCTGTGATATTCAACAACTGGTCGAATAAATCATTGGCTCCAGATGGCACAATAGCTACCGAATCCAAAATGAAATTCAAGTAGAAGCCGAGGTAATTGGCTAGAACAGAAGAACTTCTGAGGCCTAGCACATAAACCTTTCGAGCCTTCAATAAGGCGTCCACGGATTTTTGAATCATTTCTTCGTCGATCGCGTCCATGGTCTTCCGTATGTTCTCCATATCAGAAGCCATAATCTGTTTCAAATAATTTTCACCAATATCATAGTCCTCCGACAGTTCAAAACGTTGAACCGTCGTCAGTTTTGTCTTTATAGATTCCTGAAGCGCCTTTTGTAATTGTGGATACCCTTCGTAGTCAAGCGCGTTAGCGAACCTTACGACCGTAGACTCACTTACGCCAACAACGTCCCCAAGGGCTGATGCCGTCATAAATGCCACCTTGTCATAATTCGCCAGTATATAATCTGCAATACGTTTCTGTCCTTTACTTAAACCTAAATAGTTCGTCTCAATTCTGTTCAGCAAATCATTACTTGTACTACTCATAGAATCTCTCTCCTTAAATCATATTATCTATTTAAGGCCAATTTGTATCCTGCTTCAAGCGCTGTTTTATTTAAATCTTCCGTTCCTTTTGGCACTCTGTTTAGTAAAGCAGTCTCTACTGCAGCTCTACTTACAACGCCTGTGATTTCAGTGATGGCACCTACTGCAACGATATTACCTACAATAGATTTGCCCACATCTTCTGCCGCTGTTTTCAAGATAGGAATAGAAATAATTTTTTTGGCCTTTACTGTACTTGGTACATTAATTGCTGAGTCAACGATAACGACACATTCTTCGTTCACTTCAGCTAAATACTTGTCTGCAGCAACTTGAGTCAACGCCAATAAGTAATTTGGTTCCTGAACCTTTGGAAAATGAATCTCATTTGAGCTGATAATAACTTCAGCCTTAGATGCACCACCACGCGCTTCAGGGCCGTAACTTTGAGATTGGATGGCATTATTGCCTTCACCAATTGCTGCTTCTGCTAATATTATACCTGCAAGAATAATCCCTTGTCCACCAGAACCGGTTAATCTTATTTCAGTTTGCTTTGACATAGTCATCCCCTCCTACTTCTTAAGACGCTCAATGATTGATTCATAAGCTACAGTATACTCGACAACGCCTTCTTCTTTCTTGAATTCACCCATTAAGAATTTGCCAGCTTTTTTCTCTTCAGGCAATTTTTCTGCAACTTTTACGTCGATGAATGAATCTTTTAGGAATGCAATCATATTGGCAGCAGAACCTTTTTTGTTCTTTCTACCGTAGTAAGTAGGACATGTTGAAATCACTTCTACCATTGAGAAACCTTTATGCGCAATCGCAGTTTCAATCATTTTCTCCATTTGGTTTGCATGGTAAACAGTAGATCTTGCTGCATAAGTTGCGCCAGCAGCTGCAGCCAATTGAGCGATGTCAAAAGGTCTATCGATGTTACCATGAGGTGCAGTTGTTCCTAAATCACCATTTGGTGTTGTTGGAGAATACTGACCACCTGTCATACCGTAAATGTTGTTGTTGAATACGATTGTAGTGATGCCAATATTTCTTCTTGCTGCGTGGATCAAGTGGTTACCACCGATAGCAGACGCATCACCGTCACCGGAAATAACGATAACTTCTAATTCCGGATTAGCAAGTTTTACACCTGTAGCAAATGCAAGTGCTCGACCATGTGTTGTATGCAATGTATTGAAATCTAAGTAGCCAGGTGCTCTTGAAGAACAACCGATACCTGATACAACACAAACTTTATCTTTATCTAAACCTAAGCTGTCGATTGCTTTAGCAAGCGCAAGCATGATAATGCCGTTTCCGCATCCTGGACACCAAATATGTGGTAGATTGTCCATTCTGAAATATTTTTCTACGATTGGATTATTCACTACAATACCTCCTTAACTTTTGCTGCTATTTCAGCAGGTGTCAATACATCGCCGTTTGCTTTTCCAACATGTGAAACTTTTGCTGCACCTTTTACAACACGTTCTACTTCGTAAACGTATTGTCCAAGGTTTAACTCTGCAACTACGATGTTGTCGAATTGTTCAGCTAATGCTTTAACACGTTTTTCTGCAAATGGCCAGATTGTAATGGCTCTGAAAAGACCCGCTTTGATGCCTTCTTCTCTTAATTGATCGATTGCAGTCTTTGCAGCCCTTGCACTACTGCCGTATGAGAAAATACATACTTCAGCGTCATCCAACATATATTCTTCATACTCGATAAGATCATCAAGATTATCTTCAACTTTTTTCATCATTCTATCTAACATGAAGCCTGCGTTTTCCGTGCTGTTGCTTGGGAAACCAGTTTCGTCATGGAATAGTCCTGTTACATGGTATCTATGGCCAGAACCGAAAGCAGCCATTCTTGGTACAAGGTCGCCTTCTCTTACGCCGTACGGTATATAAGTTTCACCTTCAACTGGCTCAAGACGGTTGTATATTTCCAACTCACCTGGCTCAGGAATTTCGATTTTCTCTCTCATATGTCCAACGATTTCATCTGTTAATAACATAACTGGTGTTCTATATTTTTCAGCTAAATTAAAAGCTCTTACTGTAAGGTCAAATGTTT
The DNA here is from genome assembly GCA_016938815.1 of Clostridia bacterium. Classification (GTDB taxonomy): domain Bacteria; phylum Bacillota; class Clostridia; order Peptostreptococcales; family Acidaminobacteraceae; genus JAFGTX01. The sequence goes on from JAFGTX010000267.1 coordinate 26,263, forward strand.
CTCTAACTGTTGATGGTGACAATGCAATTACTGGGTGATCACCGTGTGTACCCCATTTTGCTTGCATAATTTCACCTTGTGCCGGTGCAGTAGGAAGACCTGTACTTGGGCCACCCCTTTGAACGTTAACGATTACAAGTGGAATTTCTGCGATCATTGCATAACCAATGTTTTCTTGCTTTAATGAAAAACCAGGACCGCTTGTTGCTGTCATGGATTTCTTGCCAGTTAAAGCACCGCCGATTGCAGCTGCGATACCAGCAATTTCATCTTCCATTTGAATGAATTTTCCACCTACTGTAGGTAATAGTTCTGCAGATTTTTCAGCAATTTCAGTGGAAGGCGTAATAGGGTAACCTGCATAAAATCTCATACCTGCATATAAAGCACCTTCTACACAAGCTTCGTTACCTTGCATTAATTTTATGTTTTTACTCATTATTCCTTACCTCCTAAGAAAATTGCAAAATCTGGGCATCTCATTTCACATTGGCCACACTTGATACAATTCTCGGAATCAAGCATTGCAACTTTACCTTCATCGTCATATCCTAGTACTTGCTTTGGACAAAAAGTTACACAAATTCCGCAACCTTTACACCATTCTTTTTTGATCTTAATTTCCTGATTATCTCTAGCACCCATGTTAAGTACGCCTCCTTGAAAATAACTTCATCCTTATGATAGCACATACAGTTGATTTTGCAATAAATATTTCATAATTAATTGAAAATATACAAAAATGCAATTTAAGTTGCATAACGTATAATTGACTAAGGGTATTTGTGTATACAATTCCACGTTATACAGTATAATCCGCATGAAAAAAAACGGTCTTACGACCGTTCACTTTAAAATGTTTCTAGTATTTGATTGAAGGTATCAATGAAAACATCCATCTCCTTGTACTCGATGGTTAGTGGTGGTACGATACGGATGACATTGCTGCCAGCACTGATCAGAAGCACCTTGTTCTTATAAGCTTCTTGAATGACCTCTTTGACTGGCACTTTCATTTCGATACCGAGCATAAGACCTTCCCCTCTAACCTCCGTGATAAACTGGGGGTACTTCTTTTCTATTTTGAAAAGCGCTTCTTTTAAATAGGCGGATTTCTCATTTACGGTTTCAAGAAAATCTGGAGAACCGGTAATATCGATGACGGTTTTAGACACGGCACAAACAAATGGATTACCACCAAAGGTACTGCCATGGTCTCCTTTGATCAACACGTTAGCTTTCTCGTTGACGATGAAAGCGCCGATTGGAACGCCGCCGCCAAGGCCTTTTGCCATACAAATGATATCCGGTTCTACGCCGTATTTCTCATAAGCGAAGAATGTGCCTAATCGGCCTGCACCACACTGTATTTCATCGAAAATCAGTAAACTGTCATTTTCTTCGCAGAGCATCTTCAAGCCTTCCAAGAACGCCGTTGTAGCGACTTGTATGCCACCCTCTCCTTGAACAGGCTCTACGATGATGGCACAAACGTCCTCGTCCATATTGGCTTTGACATCCTCCAGATCGTTGAAATGACAGATCTTTACTTTCTTCAACAATGAACCAAAAGGCTGCTGATATTTTTCCTGTGCTGTAATGCTGAGAGCACCAATGGTACGTCCATGGAAGGAGTTATTGAAACAGATGATTTTTTCCTTCTCAGCCTTCTTCGAAGTACCATATTTGATCGCAGTCTTAATTGCTCCTTCTACGGCTTCTGAACCGCTGTTACAGAAAAAGACGCCTTGATGGTTAGAGAGCTCAACCAGTTTCTTGGCCAATTCTCCCTGTTCTTTGGTCCAAAAGATGTTGGATACGTGAATCATCTTTTCAGCCTGTGCTTGAATGCTCTTTACAACGGCGGGATGGCTATGTCCTAAGCTATTGACTGCTACACCTGCAACCAAATCAAGGTAGGTATTACCATTGACATCCGTCAACCAGCATCCGTTACCGCTTTCTGCGATAAAATCCATTCTGTTATAAGTGTTTATGAGGTAGTCATTATACATTGTTCTTCTCCTTTATCGTTTTATTGGGTAACGGTCGTACCGAAATCTTTTACTGAAAACAGTTCGTAAAGCAAGCTGTTCTTTGTCATGCCGTTAATGATGTGTGCCGATTTTGCGCCTTCTTCGAGCGACGTGATGCAACTGTTCAGCTTTGGAATCATACCATCTGTGATGATGCCTGAATCGATCATCGCTTTGGCTTCCTGCTGCGTCAATTCAGGAATGAAGCTAGAAGCGTCACTAAACTCTTTATAGAGACCGTCGACATCCGTCATGAGGATGAGTTTTTCAGCCTTTAAGGCTCCGCACAGTTTCCCCGCCACATCATCCGCATTAAGATTGTAAGTTGTGCCCTCTGCATCATAACCAATCGGTGCAACCACAGGTATATACTCATTTGAAAGCAATAAATCGATATAGTGGGTATCGACGGCTTCTATTTCACCGACATTGCCGATATCCAAGAACTGATCACCTTTTTTGATCAATTTTTTTTTGGCTTTGATGCATGCGCCGTCTTTTCCAGTTAAACCAACCGCTTTAAGACCTTGCTGGTTGAAATTCATCGTCAAGTCCTTATTGATGCTGCCACCGAGGAGCATTTCCACTTCTTTCATGGCCTCTTTTGTCGTGACTCTATAGCCCTCTTTGAATTCAGTAGGAATCTGCATGGCGTCAAGACGCTTGGTGATGAACTGGCCACCGCCGTGGACGATGACGATTTTAACACCTAAATCCTTCATAAAGAGGACATTATCAATAAAACAGGCTTTTTCATGGTCGGTGTGCATAATAGAGCCACCGAATTTAATAACGTATATTTTGTCTTTGAATAGTTCCTTGGGTATCATGGCTTCCTCCTCCTTTAAATTGCAATCACGTTGTCTTTTAGAATGATAGAACGTGGTAGAAATCCGTGTTTTTCGTAAAATGAAATCACTTGGTTACCATAAGCCACACTCACTTTGATGGATTCCGGTTTGAAACGCTTAATCCATTCTCGTGAAAGTGTCATCAGTCTGTCACCAATTTCTAGGCCACGATAGCTTTCGTCTACAAACAGTGATTCAATTTCCCCCTGCTTCTTGTCCATAGAAGCAATGATATAGCCAATCATCGTTTCGCCTTCATAAGCGAGGATAATCTGAACGTATTCTTTTTTTGAAATTATTTCTTTTCGAGTGCCATAGGTATCTTTTTCAAAATCCTCTGAGAAATATTCAGAGACCGTTTTATGATACGCGCTTAGCTTGTTCCAAAGCGGCTTCACGGCATCGATTTCGTCAAAACCGACTTTTTTATATAAAATCATATTTAATCCCCCTAGATTATTTTATAGGTAATAATTATTGGCCGTCAGCCCCATGGTTTCCGGGTAGCCCATCATAAGATTCATATTTTGAACCGCCTGACCGGCAGCGCCTTTGATTAAGTTGTCGATTGCTGTAATGACAATCAACTTGCCCGTACGCACGTCGTATTTGATTGAAATATCACAATAGTTGGTACGACTGACCTTCTTGGTCTCTGGTAACCCTTCTGTTACCCTTACAAAAGGTGCTTCCTTGTAAAAATTTTGATATAGTGATAAGACTGCTTCCGGATTGATGGCTTCTGTCACTTGACAATAGATGGTTGCCAGAATCCCCCTATGCATCGGCACGAGGTGAGGAGTAAAAGTCAAAACGATGGCTTCCCCGGCCTGCTCGCTGAGCACTTCTTCTATTTCCGGCGTATGGCGGTGTGCTGCCACACTGTAGGCTTTAAAGTTCTCGTTGTTTTCGCAATAGCTGTTGGCAAGAGTCGCTTTTCTGCCAGCGCCAGTGATGCCTGATTTTGCATCGATAATGATGCTTTTCTTATTTATAAATGGTGCGTCGATAATCGGCAATAGACCAAGGATACTGGCTGTCGGATAACAGCCCGGATTGGCGACGATTTTTGCTTTAGCGATGGACGATTTGTTGATTTCAGGTAAGCCATAGACCACTTGTTTCAAGAAGTCCCCGTCTTGATGCTCTATGTCGTACCATGTCTTTACCGTTTCCACATTGTTCATCCTAAAATCACCACCAAAATCGATGATTTTAACCCCTGTATCCTTTAACTGGTTCACAATTTCTGTAGATTTACCGTGAGGCAAGGCCAGAAATAAAACATCCAGATTGGGAGCCTTCTCTAGAGCTTCTTCCAACCCTATGCAGACCATATCCACATCCTTTTCAAAATAGCCATAAACCTTTGAAAACTCAGTGCCCTCAAATGAGTGTGAACACAAATATTCTATTTCAACTTCGGGATGGTTGTTGAGTAGCCCTACCAACTGTTGTCCGGCATATCCCGTTGCGCCGATTACCCCTGCTTTCATAACTGATTCCTGCCCTTCTGCTTGGATTTATTCTAAGTTACATAGATTGTATATATTCAAATCATCTATTGTGAAATGACTGTTCATGGTTTCCACAAAGGCCTTAAATGTATCAAAAGATGTGAAGCAAGTCACTTTCTTTTCAGTGGCTAGTCTTCTTAATTTAAAACCCTGTGTTGCATGGTTGTTACCTTTACTGGGTACGTTGACTACCAGCTTGAAGTCGCCTGTTTTCATGAGTGCGAGTAATGACTGATGATCGACGCAGTTGATGCTGTCTGCCGATAGGCCGTCCTCAATGCATGCGGCGTAAGTGCCTGGTGTCATGTAGACTTCATAACCCAGGGTAACCATACTCTTGATGTAGGCTTTGCCGTCTTCCTTATGCTGATCCGAGAGACTGACAATGGCTTTTCCTTGTTCCGGCATAGCGCCTGTCGTTGCAATAAAACCTTTTAAGAGTGCCTTACTCAAATTTTCCTCTATGGCTAGAATTTCACCAGTGGATTTCATTTCAGGCCCTAATGCTATTTCAGCATTCTTGATCTTCTCCATGGAAAACACGGGGTGCTTCACCGCACAGAGCGTCTTTTCCTGTGCTAATCCTGTACCGCATCCAATGCTGTCCAATGATTGTCCCAGAAGCACCTTGGTAGCGATCTTGATCATCGGAATCCCTGTCACCTTGGAGATGAAAGGTACGGTTCTCGATGATCTTGGATTAACCTCAATCACATAAATCGAATCCTTTGAAACGATAAATTGGATGTTGAAGAGGCCTTTGATACCGAGAGCTTTGGCAATCTTTTTCGTACTTTCTGTCAGGGATTCTTTGATGTCCGCTTTCAGAGAATACGCCGGATAGACGGAGATGGAATCCCCAGAGTGGACACCTGCACGTTCCAAATGCTCCATAATACCGGGAATCAGAATATCTTCGCCATCGCTGATGGCATCTACTTCTACTTCCTGTCCTAAAATATATTGATCGATGAGAACTGGATTTTTCTTATCGAGTGAAAAAGCCGCTTTCAAATAATTCTCAAGGGTCATGTCGTCGTAAACAATCTCCATACCGAAACCGCCGATGACATAACTTGGTCTTACCAGAACAGGATAACCGATGGCTTTCGCTGTTTTGATCCCCTCTTCGATGGTCTTAACCCCTTTTCCGGCCGGTTGTAGAATTTGGTTGGCTTGCATCAATTGATTGAAAATCTCGCGATCTTCCGAATCGTTGATTTGTTTATGGGTTACACCTAAAATCGGTACATTGAGTGCATCTAGGTCTTCTGCCAGCTTAATGGCTGTTTGACCGCCGAATTGTAGAATAACGCCGATTGGTTTTTCCTTTTGAACGATGTGCATCACGTCTTCTGTTGTAATTGGTTCGAAGTATAATTTATCGGAAATATCAAAGTCCGTACTGACGGTTTCTGGATTATTGTTGACGATGATGGCCTCATAACCTTCTTCTTTGAGAGCCAGAACACAGTGGACCGAACAGTAGTCGAATTCTACGCCTTGACCGATTCTAATAGGACCGGAACCGATGACAATGACTTTCTTCTTATCGGAAACCGCCACTTCGTCGATGGTGTCGTAGGTGGAATAGTAGTAAGGTGACATGGCGTCAAATTCGCCGCCACAGGTATCCACCATTTTGTAAGTTGGCAGAATGCCATGTTTTATTCTGTATTCGAAAATCTTTTTAGCGTTGGTGTTGAGCATCAGTGCCGCCATAGTCTGATCGGAGAAGCCTTTCTTCTTCAATAGCTTGATATCTTTGATATTGATGAATTCAAGCAGTCTGTCCTTGATTAACTTTTCCATTGCAACGATTTGCTGTATCTTTTCAAGGAAGAAGAGGTCGATGCCCGTCATACTGTTGATTTTCAAGATGTTGACTTCTCTTCTAATCAATTCGGCAACGAAGAAAATTCTGTTGTGGTCGCCAGTTGTCATACTGGCTAAAAGTTCCTGTAGTTGCATTTTCTTGGCTTTATCATAAAGTAGGCCATTATAGCCTTCTTCCAGAGATCTGACCGCCTTTAGAAGTGCTGATTCAAAGCTGTTCCCAATGGCCATGACTTCACCGGTTGCCATCATAGTCGTTCCGAGGGTATGATTGGCTGTTTTGAACTTATCAAATGGCCACTTTGGAATTTTTACGACACAGTAATCAAGGGTGGGTTCGAAACAAGCTTTGGTTTTACCGGTAATCTCGTTGTCTATTTCATCTAGACCATAACCAAGGGCGATTTTAGTAGCAACCTTAGCGATAGGATAACCTGTCGCCTTTGATGCCAGGGACGAAGATCGCGATACCCTTGGATTCACCTCGATGATGAAATAGTTAAAGGAGTTGGGGTCAAGAGCAAGCTGCACGTTGCAGCCACCTTTGATGTTAAGCTTGGTTACAATATCAACTGAAGCCTTTCTCAACATTTGATACTCTTTATCACTAAGAGTTTGAGAAGGTGCAACGACGATGCTGTCACCGGTATGGACACCAACCGGATCGATGTTCTCCATGTTGCATACGGCGATGACATTGCCTTTACCGTCTCTCATCATTTCATATTCAATCTCTTTCCAACCCTTAATCGATTTTTCAATCAGAACTTGGTTGGCCATGGAAAACTGTATCCCGCTGGCTGCAATTTCGGCCAC
>JAFGTX010000268.1 GCA_016938815.1 Clostridia bacterium
ACACTCGCTTCGCTCAGACAGAGGCCACCAGCTTCCGAAGAACATCTCTTTAAGCTCTGGCTTAAAGTGGAAGCTATTCTTACAATGTTAAGGATTCTTTCCGCACCGCCACCAAAAATCCGATTGAAACACACGACTTCCTTCGGTGCGGAAAGAATTTAGTTGAACGAAGCCGAGTTCATGGTACAATTGCAACAGTTTTGCTATGGTTTTTCAATCGGGATGGTGCTATCACAATGCTCATTGAAAGCAATATAAATGACAGCAAAACGGTGTGTTAAAAAACTTTTATTAAAAAAATACAGAAACATATTGAAAATAATCATGAAAAATACAAAAAACGATAAAATGATATCAAAGGCACAGAAAATACGCTTACACAATTATGGCTCTTAAAGTACTCTATCCTGTTAGTTTTATCTTTTTTACAACTCCCTTAAGCAATCTTATACCGCTGATATACTCTCCGATATAACGGTGGTATCTTCAAAGATGGAGTATATATTCCCTTTTTACATATCGGACAGCGCCATTTAACAATTCTTTCCTTTTTGTCTAAATGTACGCCTTCATCACATTCAGATACATTATCCTCTGGCGTTTCAGATTGATTTAAGATTAACTTCCTGCACAGCTGCAGTCTCTCCTTTTTAACCCCCTGTCCCAGAAAACCAAAATACCGTATCCGTACAAATCCCGATGGAAGCACATGTAGAAGAAAACGTCTGATAAATTCATGATGAGAAAGGTACATTTCCTTTAAACGGTCATTGTCCGAATAGTCTTTCCAGTGGAAGAAAACCGTTGTATCCGTTACTTCAGTAATTCTATTGTTTGAAATAGCAACTCGATGCGTATATCGGCCGAGATATTTGAGTACTTCCTGAGGAGATGAAAATGGCGGTTTCTCATATATGTACCACTCTTTTTTGTATAACTGATCTATGAGGTGCCCTATTGAAGATGCATTGATTTCATACTCCTGCAGTATTCCATGATATTCTATCTCTCCTGATTTGATGGCATCTCTGAACAGTGCAAGAAACTTTCCCCGAAACAGTCGCCCCACCACTTCGACCGGAAACAAATACGACTCGTACGGGGTGCTCTTCCACTTCAGTCTATCGCTACTCATTCCACCGGAAGGAACGACGCAGTGTAAATGCGGATGATCCATGAGATTCTGTCCCCATGTGTGAAGGACTGCAATAAAACCGATGTTCCCTCCAAGATACTTCTCTCTTGCTGCAAGGGTATGAAGCGTTTCAGATGCAGCTTTGAAAAGTATGTTGTACATGATTCGTTTGTTACGAAGTGCAAATGGATTGAGTTGAGAGGGGATGGTAAAGACCACATGAAAGTAGGGTACCGGTAAAAGCTCTTTCATTCTGTCCTCCACCCACTCAAAACGTGCCGCTGCCTGACAGGAAGGGCAGTGACGGTTGCGACAGGAGTTATAGGCAATCTGAACATGCCCGCATTCATTGCACGTAAATACATGTCCTCCCAATGTCGCAGTATGGCAGTTCATCAGCGCGTTGGCTACTTTGTAATGCTCAAGTGGTAACTGTTTATTTTCAACTATGTACTGATCAAAGCTCATACGGAAGATATCGGCAACAGTTCTTTTTGAGGTATTCATGAAATACCTCCTGCCGGACCATAGTCCAGGGGGCTTTTAACATTGTCAATTACCTGCTCGGAAACATGAAGATAATTTATGGTGGTCTTGAGATTGGTGTGCCCAAGCAGTTTTTGAATAATCGGAAGGGCAATTCCTGCTTCCATCAGATGAGTTGCGAACGCATGACGTAACATATGGGGAGTTACATTTTTTCCCAGCTTCGCTTTACGTGCAGCTTTCGAGACAATCTTTTCTATGGTACGACTGCTATATTGCACCCCATTAACACGTCCTTCAAAAAGCCATACGTTCGGTTTGAATAGACGTACATATTCCCTTAAAACGAAAAGTGCTCTCTCGGAAAGTATAGTATAGCGGTCTTTGGCACCTTTTCCCTGTACAACCCTTATCTTCATTCGTGCACTTTCTATATGTGCCGGTTTGAGTGCAGTACACTCCGCAAGTCTCAAGCCACAGGAGTATATAAGCATGATGACTGCTTTATGTTTAAGATTTTTCTCTGAAGCAATAAGTTTTTCCACCTCTTCACGGGTCAGTATCACCGGGAGGTGTTTGGGCGTCTTCATGGGTTTGAAACTCTCCATGATACTGCATTTGGGCTTCATGAGTGAAAAGAATGTTTTGAGGGCATACATGTTGAGGTTTATCGTACTTGCTGCATATTTCTTTTCCTGAAGCAAAAAAAGTCGGTAGTGTTCAATCTGCTCTTCGGTAACATCCAGCGGGTTGCACCGATAACACAGAGTAAGTTGTCTGACTATAGAGACATAATTGCGAATGGTACGTTCTGAAAGACCCTTGATCTTCAGTCGATTGATGAACTGCTGCCGTAAGGGCTTGACTGTAGCTGAATGTTGCTGCTGTGGTAATAAATTGGGATTCATACAAACTCCTTCGTTGAATGATACATTTTCTGAAGAAGAATGTAAGGTATATCAGGGATGTGCCGGGAAAAAATATCGTTTGGCTGTAGGTGTAATCAAATAGGATAAAATGAATATACCGGTTGAGCATGTCCAATCGTGCTATGCAATACTTTTTACATTGTTAACTTCGGGTTTAATGTTTTAAGCTGCCGCGCAGCGGCTTTGTTCAATAG
>JAFGTX010000269.1 GCA_016938815.1 Clostridia bacterium
GCTGTTGCCATATTCCGCTGCAATGAATTGGGCGCGGTTTAAACTTTCAACAGAGCTTTTTGTCATTTTATTCATATCCATCTCATCCTCACTCCTTTGCAATTCGTTAGCACTCTTATCAATTGAGTGCTAATTTATAACTTTACTTTATACCTGTGAAGTCGATGTGTCAACGCCCATATGAAAATCATGTGTAAAGAAAATGTTAACAAAAAAGACCTTTGCTCCCGCAAAGGTCCTTTCCTATTAGTCAATCTTGAATGCACTGATTTCCTTTTGTAATTCTTCTGCCATCTCATTGAGCTGCTCTGCTGCCCTAGCCACTTCCTCAATAGCGGAAGTTTGCTGTTGCATAGAAGCTGTTACCTCCTCCGCAGCTGCAGCCGATTCTTCAGACACTGCCGAAATACTCTCAATGGACTCTACAATTCTGTCTTTATCCGTATTGACACCGTCAATGAATTTAACCACTTCACCTATAATATCTGTAATTTTCTGTGTAGCCGTATGAATTTCTTCAAAGACATCATCCACCGACTTAACCGCAATGCCCTGTTCTTCTGTTCTTATTTCCACTTCCGACATAATCGAAACCGTATTCTTACTTTCCATTTGAATTTCAGATACGATTTTTCTGATGTTTTCAGCTGCATCACCAGAGCCTTCAGCAAGTTTTCGAATCTCTTCTGCTACAACAGCAAAGCCCTTACCATGTTCACCGGCACGTGCTGCTTCAATAGACGCATTCAGTGCCAACAGATTCGTTTGGTCAGCTATGGCTGTAATCGTTTCTAAAATTCCGCCAATCTCCGATGACTTAACTTCCAATCCTTGAACCGCTTTGGCGATTCGAGATGTTGCCGCATTGTTCTCGCTGGTCTTTGTCTTCAAAGCCACCATAGCATCTGTGCCCCGAGCATTCGCTTCAATGACACTGCCTGCCGCTGACGACATGATGTCGCTATCCTTCGTCAAGACCTGGATTTTTTCAGCCAAGCCACCAATCAATTCTGCACCCTTTTCCGTTTCGCGTGCTTGATCGGTAGACCCATGGGCAATTTCGTCCACGGCTCTTGCCACTTCATCTGATGATGCGCTGACCTCTTCCGAACTTGCCGCCAAGTCCCCTGCCGAAACAGAGACATGGTGTGCCACCGCTTTGGATTTGGAGAGCATGGTCACAAAATGATCAATCATGGTATTGAAATTCCGTGCCATCTGTCCAATCTCATCATCGGTATTCACTTCTGAACGCACTGTCAAATCGCCTTCTTTAACGCTTTCCATAACATGTTCTAAGGCAATCACCGGTTTTACGAATGATTTTGACTGATAGCTTGCAACCAGTATACCTAGAATCAAACAAATCACCACAAGAATTGCCGTCGTCATCATAATTGGTTGCGTCAACACATTTACTTCTGCAGCATCCATCATAATGATAACCGTCCAACCGAATTGTTCGATTTTTTTATACACTGCAAATTTCTTGGACCCATCTACGGTATAATCCACGATATCTTCAGGTGCAGCAGAAATCGCATCGATAATTTCCTGTACTTCAATCGGTTTACCTAACAAAGTACTGTCTTTATGTGTAATAAATTTGTTGCTGCTGTCCAAAATCACAGGATAACCACTTTGACCAATCTGGATGTCATTCATCTCATCTGCCAAACTCTGAAGGCTAATGTCCATAGCAACAACACCAATCATACGTTTCGCCGTATTGTAAACAGGTGTCGAAACTGAAATGATCGTCAGGCCTGTGTCTGCATCCACATAGGGATCCGTCCAAGCGGTACCGCCAGCATCTTTAGCCGCTGTATACCACGGTCTATCCGTTGGGTCATAAGTATCCGGTACGTCTGGCCAAGATGGATCAAACATATCTTTCCGCTCAGTACCCATATACAAGAATAGTACTTCTGGGTTTTCCTTCAGATAGGTTTCAAAACCCATCATCATGGTCTTTTTCGCGGAGATACTCTCATAAACCGTTCGAGTCGTTTCATTGCCGGCAAAGATTTCAACCGCCATTTTGTAACCACCCATGTAGTTCTCTACGCCATACTCCACTTCGTTGACCAGCTCTTCATTTGACGCTTCAAAACTATCGTAAATCACGCTTTCCGTCCTACGATAAGTCAATACGCCTAAAACAATAAGCGGTACTGCAATGACCAAAATGAATGTCACCATCAATTTGGTTTTGATACTTCTTTTCATAATAATTCCCCCTTAACTTCCTCTTAAGTGCCCTTACCCTAAACAAGCACGAGAAAGCGCGCTTTAAAACGCGGATGCCCCTCGCAAGTACCTTACCGATAACATTCTAACATATTTATGGCTCAGAGTTGATAATCTGAACACGTTTATTTTTTTCATACTGTTTTTTTTTCACGAAAAATTTTTTTTATCCATAGAAAAAGTACCCTGACTAGGGTACTTTCTAAAAATCATCTAAAAAATCTTCTGGACATTTGTATGAGAAATTCTTCCGTATGCTCTTCTGTCGTGCGTCTGGCACCCTCCGCATCATGGTTTCGAATGCAAATCGCCATGTTCTCCAAAGACTCTCTGAACCAAGCAACGTCTTCGATCACGTACTTAATATACTGCAGAAAACGCGCTGTTTTAATATTGAGTTCTTCCAGCATTTCGATCAGTATCGGATTACCTGAGGCCTCTCTCACGATACGGTGAAACCTTTGATCATCCTTAATACACGCCTTGTAATCATCGACAATATCATAGGCCTGAAAGCGATCGATAATCTGAAACAATTCATTAATCTGTTCTGTAGTCGCCCGTACCGCCGCTAATTCTGCTGCCAAACCCTCTAAGTTCTTTTTTACCTCATAAGCGTGTTTGACAGATTCCAAATCAATCTGCGTAACAAAAGTACCTACCCGTGGTCTGAGTAACAGGAGCCCACGTTCTGAAAGTTTCAAGATTGCCTCTCTTATAGGGGTTCGGCTCACACCAAACTCGGCAATCAATTCCTTTTCATTGATCGCATCTCCGGGACTATACTCCATTTCTATAATTCGGCGTTCCAATTCTTTGTAGATACTGATATTAACAGGTAAATTCAAAAGATCCATCCTCATCTATTCGTGATTTGTCATTTTACAGACTATTATACCACACTATTCCGTCCAGTCCCGTCTCATTTTTGCCCACTTTTTATCTCTTTCGTCAATAATCAGTGCAACATCTTGACTCGTCAAATGCTTAAAGCGACTCTGAACTTTTAGATAATCCTCAACCGATGCGAACTCTTTAGGATTCCTGTTCAGTTTAAAGGCACCGTTTTCATACTCGGCCAAATACCACAGGCCACAGTCCACCGCCTGCTTCGCCAAGTCTATGGTAATATGGGTTTCATGTCCCCAGCCCGTTGGACAAGGTGCAAAAACGTGAATGTAGGATGTGCCTTTTGTCTCCTTGGCTTTCTGTACCTTGTTCATGAAATCTTCAAGGTAACCAACGCTTGCCGTTGCCGCATAGGCGATATCATGTGCTGCGACGATTTCGAACATGTTCTTTTTCATGGTAATCGAGCCTGGCAGATTTTGTCCTGCCGGTGTCGTTGTCGTTTTGGAACCATACGGTGTCAAACCACTCTTTTGAATGCCCGTATTCATATAAGCTTCATTGTCATTACAGATATAAACGATATTGTCGTTCCTATCAATAGCACCTGAAAGCGCCTGGATACCGATATCCGCAGTACCACCATCTCCTGCGAATCCTACCACGTAGGTATCCTCAATGCCAAGTGCCTTCAGCCCAGCAGCCATACCGGATGCCACCGCACCAGTTGAAGCAAATGGTGTAATGATTGCATTGGTCGTAAAGGCCATATTGGGATAGATAAAGGATACCGCCGACATGCATCCAGCCGGTAATGCAGCAAAAGCCTTTTCACCAAGTACTTTCATAGCCAACCGGACAGCCAAGCTTTCACCGCAGCCACCACAGGCTTTATGACCATAAAACAGTTCTTTATTCGTCAATGTTTTCGCATTCCATTTTTGCGTCATTATTCAGCACACCTCACATTCATGTATTGAATTCTTTCCTCAGCGTTTCCTGCTGCTTTTGAGATCAATGTGTCAAAAACACCTCTTATATCTTGCTTTGTAATATCTCGACCACCGAGTCCTCCGATAAAATTCAAGGTCTCAGGGCGTTCTTTAAGGGTAACCAGTGCTGAATTGACATTGGTGAAAATCGTGCCTTCGTAGCCAAATGAAATATTTTTGTCGATGACGCCAATGGCTTTTGTAGATTTCAGCACATCACATAAGCCTTGGGTCGGGAAAGGTCTTAAGTATCTCAGCTTCAAAACCCCTACCTTCTTGCCTTCGTCCCTCAACTGATTGCATACCGTTTTCGCCGTGCCCGTCACGCTACCCACGGTTACGAGAATCACCTCTGCGTCTTCACATCGGTAAGCATCCATCATACCCTTGTAATAACGTCCAAATGCATCACCAAAGGCCTTATCCACCGCTTCTATCACCGCCGTTGAAGACTGCATGTCCCTGTCCTGCTTCATTTTGAATTCTTGGTTAAAATCATTGCCCGCCGTGATGCAAAGACTCTTTGGTGCATCAAGGGACATAACCTGGTCACGGGTAGCAATTGGTGGTAAAAAGGCATCCACCTTTTCCTGAAGTGGAATATCCACCAATTCATAAGTATGGGTCAAAACAAAGCCGTCCAAATTCACCATGACCGGGGTCATTACAGCCTCGTCTTCCGCAATACGGTATGCTTGAATCATCATATCCAAAGCTTCCTGCGCATCTTCAACATATACCTGAATCCATCCTGAGTTTAAAAGAAACATGGAATCCATTTGATCGCCATAAATGTTCCAAGGTGTCGCAAGCGCTCTGTTTGCATTCATCATTACAATAGGGAGTCTTGCACCGCTGGCATAAGGCAAGCACTCCGACATATAGAGGAGTCCCTGAGAAGATGTTGCTGTAAAGGCTCTGGCACCTACTGAACTAACACCAATGGCACAAGCCATGGCACTATGTTCTGATTCCACATGCATGTATTCAGAAACAAGGGAACCGTCCTCAACCATTTCCGATAAACGCTCAACCGTTATGGTTTGCGGCGTGATAGGATAAGCAGAGATTACATGAGGTTTGGCAAGGCGAACGCCTTCAGCGACTGCGTCGTCACCGGATATAAATTTTTTCATTTATTTCTCCTCCTTTACCATAGTAATACACTTGAGTTTGCATTCATGAGCGCATACGCCACAGCCCTTGCAATAATCGTAATCTATTTCCAATTGTGGACCCGATTTATCAATCACACCATCAGGACACACCAAAAAACATCTTAGACACATCACGCATTTATCATGGTCGATTACCGGCTTAAAGGTACGCCATCCTGCATTGATACTGACAAGATGGTCACTGTCACAAGTTGCCCCCAAAGGATACGCATCAATTGAAGCAGGCTCCTGCCATTTCTTCACTTTTGGTCTATCCATGATATGCCTCCTTTACAACCTTGTAGGCCGCTTCAATGAGCTTAATATTCTTCTCTCCAACTGAAGCTTTCATACTTTCAGCAATAGCTTCTTTACAATGCTCCAAAGACACAAAATCACCTACTGCCACTAGGGCGCCCAGCATAGCCGTATTGGTAATCGGTCTACCTAAATATTCAATCGCTAGGGAGGTTGCATCGATTGCAACCACCGGATTATCGACTTGTTCACGGTATTGCTCCGGTACGGCTGTATTGATGATAATGACCGTATCCTTCTTTAACCCGGATACCACCGCTGGCCCCCATAAAGTTTCGTCGAGTACCACCACATAATCACAGCTGTCCACTTCACTTCTGTCCAGTATTTTTTTCGAATCGATTCTCGTAAAACCTAGAACCGGCGCACCACGTCTCTCTGGACCAAAAGACGGAAATGCTTGAGCAAATTGACCACCATATACCGAAGCTGCCATACCTAAAAGTCTTGCTATGGTAAAACTTCCTTGACCACCACGGCCATGCCATCTTACTTCTACCATATAATCCTCCTATCGTTTTATTTTTACTTATTCTTCATCATATATTGTGTAGTAATCCTCACCCCAATATTTTTTGATGAACTCATCTCTACCGGATTTTGTTCGATCCAGCTTGTACTCAACAGGACTTTTCTTATAGAAATCCTGATGATAATCCTCTGCTGCATAAAAAGGCATCGCTCCGATAATCGGTGTAATCACCGGTCCATCAAAACGTCGAGATGCATCTAATGCGGCTTTGGACTCTTCTGCTGCCCTCTTTTGTTCCTCCGAGCAATAGAAAATAGCCGTTCTGTAAGAAGGTCCCCTATCTTGAAACTGCCCCTCGGCATCGGTAGGGTCTACTTGTCTCCAGTAGGCATCCAACAATTTGTCATAAGAAATGACCGATGCATCGTATTTGATTTCAACCACCTCATAATGTCCGGTAGCTTGAG
Source organism: Clostridia bacterium (assembly GCA_016938815.1). Classification (GTDB taxonomy): domain Bacteria; phylum Bacillota; class Clostridia; order Peptostreptococcales; family Acidaminobacteraceae; genus JAFGTX01. Next base: position 6,506 of record JAFGTX010000269.1, read on the forward strand.
ATTTCACCTGTTCATAGGTCGGATTGTCAATCGACCCGCCCATATAACCTGAACGCACCTCTAAAATACCTTCCAAAATGTCAAATGGCGACACCATGCACCAAAAACAGCCACCAGCAAAATACGCATATCGAATCTCATTTCCACTCATTTCATTGCCTCCTAATAAAATAATTTCAATAACTTTTCACTGATATTCTACTGATATATCAGTAGAATATCAGTTTAAACACGCGCTGTCAACGCCCTAATTAAAATACCCAATAAATTCTGCCTTTGCCTTACAAATAAAAAGACTTTGGTCTCTACCAAAGTCTCATCATTTCATTCATCAATATTGTAACATAACAATCAGCACCATTACGAGTACAAATATAAAGGTAATCACCGTATAAACCAGTGAGTTTAAACGACTGCTTGTCAGTGCAAACAACTCTTTAATACTCCTAATCTTATTTTGTGATCGTCGAACAGTCTCTTTGTACGTTTCCCGCTCCCACTCGATGAAACTCTGCGCCGAGTGGCTTGCTTGCTGCTTCCCATTGTTATAGCGTTCGACGGACAGATTTGCCGCACTCATGGTACGCTGTGCAATCGTCGCCGTTTCCATATTTACCTCGATATGCATCAGCTTCAAGAATGAATTTTTGATCGCCACGAAGAAATAGATGACGCCTTTATCGACAATTCGAAGCAGTGTCGACATAAATATAAAGATCAGTCCAATGACCGGTCTGTAAATATCATTTTCCAACTCAATCCAGCTCAAGGAAGGGTTCACGTAAATCGCCTTGCCATCCACTTCTTTTAGCAAATAGCCATTCACGTAGACGTAATAAACCGCCCAGCCTAAAATGAAAGGCAATACAAAGCCCATGACCGTATCTGCAGTGTAGAATTCAATGACATGAGGTGGTTCGACGCCAAAATATCTGGTAATACCGGTAAGATAATTAAAGAGAATCTCCGGTTTCAAGCCTATAGCTACAATACAGGCACCCAATACCGCCATTGGGAAAAGGGCTCTTTTCCGCACATGGTGCTTAAATTGACCATAAAATTCATCGCTACTTTTCATGAATACCGTTACAAAAATCTTAAGCAGATAGGCAACCGTCAAACTGCCGCCTATAACGAATATATATTCTACGATTGTGAAAAACACGGCTAGATGTTCATGTTTCGCTTCTATTAAAGCCTCATGAAGCAAGGTCTTACTGATAAAACCGTTGGTCCCCGGCACTCCGATGATGGCTAAGAAACCTAACATGAATACAATTTTCAAATACTTTTTATTGGTCCCGAAGCCCACGATCTTGTTGATGGAAAGTTCATGCAGGACCACGTAGATAATCCCTACCCCCATGAAAAGCAGAACTTTGAAAATAGCATGGTTGAAGATGTGATAAAGTGTACCCACGATGGCAAGACCACCATGATCACCGAGCACCCCAGCGAGACCTATGCCCATAAGAACATAGCCAGCTTGACTCATACTGCTATATGCTAAAATCCGCTTGATATTCCGCTGCATCATGGCCAGAATGCCACCGTGAAGTATATTGACGCAGCCTAGAATGATCAGTATGAAAGGCACATATGGATCATGCCACATCAACTTCCAAACCAGAATGATGATGCCGAAAATACCGGTTTTGATCAATATCCCTGATAATATGGCGCTGGCAGGTGTCGGTGCTGCCGGATGGGCTTTCGGTAGCCAACAGTGAAGTGGCACCACACTGGACTTAACCCCAAATCCCACAAAAATCAGCGCAAAGATGACATAGCGCACTCTACCAATGTATTCGATACCATGATCAAAATCAGAAATCGTAAGCGTCCCGCTATAGTAATACAACAGCAGCAAGCCCATCAGTAGGGTCAAGCCACCAGCCAATGCCATGGATATATAGGATCGACCTGCTTCGTGAGAATAAGCATCCTCGTCATGTATAACCAGCGCATAGGATGCCAGAGACATGACCTCAAAGAAGGTGAAGAAATTCAATAGATTTTCCGACATGAAAATACCTAGGGTACTGGCATAAGTTGTCATAAAGAAAGCATAATAACGATTCCGGTGTCTATACCGAATTAAATACTGGGTCGAATATAGGGTTGTCAGAAACCAAATAAAAGCCGTACTCCAAACAAAGACATAGCGAAACATATCCAGCTTCAGATGGAGGCCAACCCCCATGATGTCTCGAATATAGAGTTCCATTGGCTGGTTAACCACTTGCTTGAAGAAATAGGAAACCAATAGCAAGTTGGCACCAGTAATAATCGAGTTGAGGAAATCCCGGAACCGTTCAGAATAAAGGCCCACATAAAAACTGAATATAGTACCAATGGTCGGTATGAGTAATATGGCTAGAAGTTCATAGTTTATCATAATACACCTACATTAATTTCGAGACGATATTTTCGATATATCGTACAATTGGATTTGGAAAAAGTCCAAGAACAACGATGACACTGGTCAACAAAACGATAGGAATCGTCATATAACGGCTCACGCTATAGGAGATTTCCTCTTCTTCATTCGGCGCTTGGAAAAACGCCGTAACGACGACTGGCAACAAATAGGCTGCCGTTAAAAAGGCACTGAGCATTAAGAGCACTGCAAAAATAGGCTTGTATGCGCCAAGAGCCCCTAGTGCCAAATACCACTTGCTAACAAAACCATTGGATGGCGGTACGCCAATTAAAGAAAATGATGCAATTGCAAAGCACCACATCACAAGTGGCATCTTTCGACCGATGCCTTTGATTTCTCGTATATAAGTTTTATGTGTTGCCACATAAATCGTACCCACACAGAAAAACAGTGTGATTTTGATTAAGGCATGGTTGATCAAATGTAAAATACCACCTAAGAGTGCGTTCTCATTCAAAATTACAATCCCCAGTAGAATATAGCCTAGTTGACTGATCGTTGAATACGCCAGCCGCTTCTTCATATGCTCCTGATGAATCGCCAATAGAGAACCTAAGAGAATCGTGGTGACAATGAGCACACTGATATAGACATTGCCTTCAATCCGCTGAACGACATCCGCACCAAAGACATAATAACAAACACGTAAGAGTGCAAATACACCGGATTTTACAACCGCAACGGCATGCAAGAGCGCACTAACCGGTGTTGGCGCTACCATGGCCGCAGCCAACCACGAGTGGAAAGGTACCAATGCCGCCTTAACACCAAAGCCCAGAAAGATGGTGATGTAAATCATCAATAGGGTCCTATCATTGTTCAAGTGCTCTAAAATCGGCAA
>JAFGTX010000270.1 GCA_016938815.1 Clostridia bacterium
CATTCGGTTGACATAATCTAATTACGTCAACTGAATAAAATTCGTACCTTAACTTATCTAATTTATAAACTACAAAAGAACGAGATTATTGAGCTGCTTTTACCGCCGTCGTTTTTTTCAGTGTCTTTTCTTGTTTGGACTCAATCAAACTTCTAATGACAATAGCTGACACGATAATGATACCACCAATGAGGGCGAGTAGTCCCGGTACTTCGCCTATGAAGAGCATGACCCAAACCGGGTTTAAAAGTGGTTCAATAACTGGAATCAAGATGGCTTCCACAGAAGATACGTAAGGTGTCGCACTGGCGTAGAGGATATAGGCAAAACCGATTTGGAAGATACCCAGTGCCAGTAAGGTCAAAATCGCTTTTGGTGTCACGACAATGTTGAAGAGAAACGGTATGGAAACGAGAAATACAAAGACGTTGCCTAAGAGTGTAATCTCTACAGGAGAACCATTGCCCTCTAATTTTAGGAAGATGAGCATAGCTGCAAAGAAGACACCACTGATGATTGCGATGATGTTGCCGAAGACATAACCTCCGTTAATATTCTCCATGAAGAAGAGCACCATACCACCCATAACGGCAGCAATTGTAATCCAGTCCAGCTTAGTGATCTTTTCTTTCAAGAACCAAGTTGAGAAAAGGGCTACCCAGATCGGTGCAGAATATTGAAGCAGGATTGCGTTGGCTGATGTTGTTAGCTTGTTGGCGCTTACGAAACAGACGAGGGTGCCAGTATAGGCGAGGGCCCCGTAAAATTTATTTTTCGTCATTTTGACCGTTGGACGACCGATATAGAACATCATGACGATAGCAGCGATGGCACTACGACCACCAGCAATCGCAAGGGGATTCCAGTCGATCATTTTTATTAGTAAACCACCAAGGCTCCATAGGACGGAAGCCAGTACCATACGCATTATCGGTGAGAGTTTGTAAATCATAATTATGCCTCGCTTTCATAAAAACTATCTTTCAATGGTATTATTATATATACTATTAAAAAAGGGTACAATAGTTATTATTTGTTTCTGTACCGGTATAGAGGGCTTATGAAAAAATACGAAGGCATCATTATAAAATTGAAAGAGATGATAGCAGAAGGTGAGATCAAGCAAAAGGAGCGTTTGCCATCCATCCGAAAAATGGCAGAACATTGTGGTGTGAATAAATCCACGGTTATTAAAGCTTATCAGGTTCTTGAAGCAGACCACTATATTTACGCCATTCCTAAAGGCGGTTATTATCTCGTGGACAGTGGTGAATCCACTGCGGAAGATGCCTATAAAATCGATTTTTCGGTTACACGTCCCGATGAACGGTTGTTGCCTTATCATGAATTTGCCCACTGTTTCAATAAGGCGGTGGATACGTATCGTCATGCCATATTTCTAGATGCAGACCCGTCGGGATTACCTTCGTTGAGACAAGTGCTGATTGAACAATTGGCTTCGCAGCAAGTGTTCGCTAAAATGGAAAATATGGTGATTACCAATGGCTCTCAGCAAGC
>JAFGTX010000271.1 GCA_016938815.1 Clostridia bacterium
AACGCCTACTTGGACTATAAAGACCATCTGAAATAAATGCATTTAAACACAAAAAAAAGCTTCACAACGTTTGATGACGTTATGAAGCTTCTCTATTTTAACTAGGCGTTCATCTCGCCTTCAAAAGCGTCTGCCAACTGTCCAAACTCTTCAATGGAGAGGGTTTCGCCACGACGTTTGGGATCAATGCCACAGCCTTCCATCACTTCCGTCACCATTTCCTTGGACACATTCAGTCCAGCTGAAAGCGCATTCAACAAAGTTTTTCGTCTCATGCCAAAAGCTGCTTTAACCACTCTGAAGAAAAGTTTTCTATCCTTGACATCAACTTTAGGTGTCTCTCTGAGCTTCATCCTCACGACAACGGAGTCCACCTTTGGTTGAGGCATAAAGAGACCCTTTGGTGCCTTGACGATGACCTTTGGCGCCGCATAAAACTGAACCGCCACAGAAAGCGCACCATAAATTTTGCTGTCTGGTTCTGAAACAATTCTGTCCGCGACTTCCTTTTGAACCATGACCACGATGTCGGTTACCGGAATGCCCTCCTCTAAGAACATCATGATAATCGGCGTCGTCACATAATAAGGTAAATTCGCCACGACTTTTGGTTTCTGCCCATCAAACTCTCGATCTATAAGCGCTCGTAAATCCACTTTAAGAATATCATCATGGATAATAACGATGTTATCATGAGGCGCTAAGGTCTCATCTAGAACAGGCAACAAACTGGAGTCAATTTCTACAGAAACCACCTTCTTAGCACGTTCTGCCATCGCCTGTGTCATAACACCAATCCCCGGGCCAACCTCTAGAACGTAATCCTCCGGACCAATCTCCGCACCCTCCATGATTTCTTCGATCACTCTCTCATCAATCAGAAAGTTCTGACCCAAGCTCTTTGAAAACTTGAAGCCATATTTCTCCATAATATATTTAATGGTCTTTGGTGAACTTAATTTCAGCATCTAGTCACTCTCTTTCTCTAACATACTCAAAGCTTCATAATAAGCCTCTCTGGTGATACCATAGTGATTCAAACGATTCACCAATTGCTTGCCATTGCCATAACCAATACCCAGTAGTTTTCCTAACGCATCTCGCCGACGCAAGGCTTCGGATGAGCCACTCAAATCATCTTTGACCAAATCCGCCATGGAAAATTCGGATCTTTTCACATCTACCACGGTATGAACCTTGCTTAGAGCCGCGATAATGCTGTCTGGCGTTGCATTTTCAATGCCGATGTCATCGCCTTTCAGCGCTTCCTCTCTCGGTAAAAATGCGTGCTTGCATCCCTTGATCCGTTTGGCAATCCGCTGCCTAATCTGTTCGCCCGCATAGTCCGGATCGGTAAAGATAATCACACCACAGCGTTTGCTGGCCTCTTCAATCTGTTTAAAGGTTTTTTCCCGAATACCAAAGCCATGGGTGATGATGATTTCTGCAGAAACCGCCTGCTTGACGGCAGTCTCATCATCTCTACCCTCGACTACAATTACTTCTTTAATATTAATCACTTTTCCAACTTCCTATCTTGAATACCCCACCATCAATGTATCGTCGAATGCATCCTCGAGTACATAGACCCGCACACGACGGATACCATAACGCATAGCCTGGGCATTGTCATTTATAAATAAATCAATTCTATTGCTGTTAATGGCACTTCCTGTATCCTCCGCCAAGGAAAACCCGTAATCCGGCATACGGTCAAGGGATTCTACATAAAGCTTGGACCGGAGTGCAATCGTACCTGGATCGACAGCCACTACCCCTGGTCGTGCTTGAGTCCCCAAATAAGTAATACCATATTGAGGGTGCCCTGGATATTTGCCGCAGCTGGCATAGGACAAATCATAAGCCGTCGAAGTCATATCCATGACCTTAAGGTAACGATAAGGCGTCCCGTCCGACATGACGAGGAATTTTTCCTTGCCTTTTTGAAGGCGTGTCGTTGTCGGCAGTGTCGCATACTCAAAGTCATTTATTTTTTGACTCGTAATGACACCATTCTCCACCAAGATTTCAACTTGCTCGGTCGCCGTGCCGTATTCACCCTCTGCTTTAACCTGCGCCACGCCCGATTTTAACTGCTCGGTACGTTGCATTTCTACATTATATGCAACCGGCGTCAATTGGTCAACTATTTTCCGCTCGACTTTCACCAGTTCTATTTTCCGGTCTCCTTTGATGACTTGCTCCAAACTAGGATAAACTTTGTCAAGGGTATCAACCGCAATACCTGCCTCTTCTAATATAGCAGACACTCTCAGAAGCGTGGTATGGTGTTCCAGCACCTCGTCCCCAATTACAATCCGCACAGGAAAAGAGCGCACCACCTGAATCTCCATGCCATCCACCAGAGACGTTTCACGAGAGGGCGCCACCTTATCCGACTCAAGCAATTTTATGCCACAAGATGCAAATACCTTGTCCATATCCTTCTTAAGCGTCTTCACGTGATAGATTTGCTCACCATCCAATATAACAATTTCTTTTTTCAATAAACCTGTTGCTACAATGATACCCAAACTGATGATTAAACCAATGATGACTACGTTGCGATAATAGTTTCCCATTGTTTTCACCCCGAAAATCATTTATTTAATATTGAAAATCCGACACCCATTTTCTCGAGTCGCATCGGCAACCTCTTTAAAAGTAAGGCCTTTGATCTCTGCAATCTTGTCCGCTACATATTGAACGTAAGCCGGTTCATTCCGCTTGCCCCTAAAAGGGACTGGTGTCAAATACGGAGAGTCCGTTTCGATCAGCAGGCGATCCAGTGGCACGACTTCAACCACCTCGATAGTTTTCCTGTTGTTCTTGAAGGTAAGTGGGCCGGCAACCGAAATATACGCGCCCAGTTTAACATATTGGCGCGCCAACTCTGCACTTCCAGAAAAACAGTGTAGTATAACACCCGTCTCGAAAGGATTTTCTGCCTTTAAAATACGCATCACATCGTCATTGGCATCCCGATCATGGATAATAATCGGCAATCCTAGGGATTTAGCCAAACGAATCTGATCGACAAAAACCTGCTTTTGAATCTCCCTCGGTGAATGGTCATAATAATAATCCAGTCCGATTTCACCAATGGCCTTGACCTTTTCTTTCTTTGCAAGGGCCTCTATGGCCTCCAGCATGGCTTCATCGACTGACTCAGCCTCATGAGGATGAATCCCTACCGCCGCATAGACCATATCGTATTTTTCCGACAAGGCGACAGCATTCACTGAAGAACTATAGTCCGCACCCGGATTCATAATCAAGGAAAGACCTGCTTCCTTTGCTCTAGCAACAATATCGTCTCTTTCTCCTTCAAAGCGCTCAGAATCAATATGCGCATGAGAATCAAACAACATCTAATCACATCCAATCTATTTTTCCTTCATTAAAATAGTCCCATATTTTATCTATTATATCATACTGACTTCCTCTAGGAACAGCCATAAAAAAACACTCGGCAATCACGATTGCCGAGTGTGAATTCTTTTGTCCTATGATACCGTGCTGCCAGATGGCATATCCACCGTCACAAGTTTTAGATCTTTGCCTGATGTCGCTGCCAAAATCATGCCGTTCGATTTTAAACCTCTTAGTTTAACCGGTTTCAGGTTGGCAACCAAAATAACCTTTTCGCCGACTAATTCTTCTGGTGCATAGTGCTTCGATATACCGGAAACCACTTGTCTTTCTTCGTCTCCGACTTTCAGCTGAAGTACCATCAATTTATCTGCGTCTGGATGTGGTTCCGCTTTAAGAATTTCTGCTACTCTAAAGTCCATTTTAGCAAAGTCATCGATTGTAATTTCTGGTTTTGCTTCTGAAGCCTTTTCGGCTTTTTCCTCTTTTACAGCCTCTTCTTTTGGTCCTAATGCCGCAAGTGCCTCTAACTCTTTTTGAATATCAATACGTGGGAACAGGGTTTCACCTTTTGACACTTTGGCGCCAACGCTCATTAAACCGAACTCAATTGCCGATGCCCAGTTTGTTTTCTCACCTTCTTCAAGGCCAAGAGAATCCCAGATTTTTCTTGAAGTATGAATCATGAACGGCTGAATCAATACAGAAATAATACGGATTGACTCTACCAAATTATAAAGTACCGCATCCAGCGTGTCCTTATCGCCCTCTTCTTTGGCGAGAACCCAAGGTGCTGTTTCATCAATATACTTATTTGTACGGCGAACGAACTTCCAAATTTCTTCAAGACCGTTAGAGAAATCTAAGTTATCCAGCTTCTCTTCAATCTTTCCGGCAACGCTTACTGCCATTTCTTTTAATGAAACGTCAAATTCCGTTTGACCCTTCGGTTCAACAAGAATGCCTTCATTGTATTTTTCCACCATAGCCATCGTACGACTGACAAGGTTTCCTAAATCGTTGGCAAGGTCTGAATTCAATCGATTTAAAAGCACTTCATTTGTGAAGATACCGTCTTGTCCAAAGCTGTATTCTCTAAGCAAGAAGTATTTTAAGGCATCCACACCATAACGCTCAATCAAGACGACAGGGTCTACGATATTGCCTTTGGACTTGGACATCTTACCACCTTCAAGAAGAATCCAGCCATGACCAAATACCTTCTTAGGCACAGGTTGGTCAAGGGCCATCAGCATTGCTGGCCAGATGATGGTATGGAATCTTACGATTTCCTTGCCCACAAGATGAACATCTGCCGGCCAGTACTTGGCATAATCACCATCCACTTCTTCTGGATAGCCTAGTGCCGTTACGTAGTTGCTAAGAGCATCCAGCCAAACATAGATCACGTGTTTTGTATCAAAAGGCACTGGAATACCCCAGTCAAACGATGTTCTTGTGATACAAAGGTCTTCAAGGCCCGGTTTGATGAAGTTGTTCACCATCTCGTTCACTCTTGACTTTGGTTCTAAGAAGCCTTCTGTTTGAAAAAGTTCAAGCAACCGATCTTGGTATTTCGACAATTTGAAAAAATAAGCTTCTTCTTTTGTCTGTTGCACGTCTCTGCCACAGTCCGGACATTTGCCATCCACTAATTGAGATTCTGTCCAGAATGACTCGCATGGTGTACAGTATAAGCCTTCATACTCACCTTTATAAATGTCTCCCTTGTCATATAACTTTTGGAAAATCGCTTGTACGCGACGCTCATGGTAGTCATCTGTCGTTCTGATAAAGATATCATAAGAAATCTCCATTGTTTTCCATAAATCTTTAATCTCCTCCACAATCGTGTCCAAATATTCTTTTGGTGCTTTGCCAAATCCTTTGGCTACCGTTTCGATTTTTTGACCATGCTCATCTGTTCCAGTCAAAAACTTAACATCATAACCCGTTACACGTTTAAAACGAGCAATTGCGTCTGCCGCTACCGTTGTATAGGTATGACCGATATGCAATTTTGAACTTGGATAGTAAATTGGGGTTGTTACATAATATGTGCCTTTACTCATTGCCATTGCCTCCTTGTATTATAAAAAAATTGACATTCTACCTTTATCGCATAAAAAAATCGTCCCCAAAAAAAGGGACGATGATCATCGCGTTACCACCCTACTTCACCGCACCATCACTGGTACAGTCTCACTAAGTAAAATACTTTAACACGTAACGTGTGTCCGACGTCATTGCTTACTCACTTTCAGCAACAAAGCTCAAGGGCCATGTTCAATAGTCTGCAAATACTGGCTTTCACCTTACCCAGTTCTCTACATAGATGCGCGCTATCTACTCTTCCTATCACAGCTGTTCACATAATATGGTCGTATTATATCACATAAAAAAAAAGGTGACAAGGCAATAAGTTCTTTATACATTCAATAAGATTGCAAAAACATATTGCATTCTATGTCATAGTATGATAAAAATATGTATGTTAAATTACGAGAAAACAGAAAAGGTTGGTGAATAAATGCATCCAAAATTGGATCCGCTATTAGACGCGCTAAAGCAAATCACACTTAGCACCTTAGCTATTGATGTTTTAGAAGATAAAATCTCTTTAGATCTAAAGAAGCGACAAGAACAAGAATCGTTGAGCGTTAAATTCGATGGCGTTTCATCATTCTTCTTTATAGACGAATCAAAGAACTCAGAGCATGACCGCACGCTGGCAAATATCGATGTCAATTCGATTGCTTACTACGAAGGTGGCTTGGGCGAATTTTCTACACTTGAAGAAGACTATGGTGACTTTGGCATCAAAATGGTGACCATCCCAAATTTCGCTGTCGAAATGAAGGATTCCTCTCTCTTTATTGAGGCGGACTACATCGAAATCAACGGAGAGCGATTTGATGTTTCAACAAAATAGTTTGAACGATTAAAGGGCCTTATAAGGCTCTTTTATTATTTGTTGAAAAACAATTCACATATTGACATGAATATTTATTCTACATATTTCCACAGAAGTGATATAATAGATTCAGTTAAACATCTCAGAGGAGTGATCATGTGAATTCAATTATCGCATTTAGTTTAAAAGATCTTGGTCTCTTGATCCTATGGGGACTGATCGTTGTCATGGTGGTGTACATCATCCGTATACTCATCAATGCCCTTTCCGTTGTTAAGCAAGTAAAAGGGATTATAGCAGACAACGAGAACAGCGTCTCTAAAATATTAGACGAAGCTCCGGGTATTGCAAACAGTGTGAACCGCATCTCCGATGAAGTGGCCCATGGTATGGAGGCCTTCCGACCAACCGTTGATAATTCGGCTGAAGTTTCTAATTCAGTCACTGAAGAATTCAAGAAAAACAATGATGTCATCGGTAAGATGTCTTCCGTATTCCACACCATCTCTATGGGTAAAAATCTCTATGACCACTATTTCGGCATTGATGTAGAACCTGCCGATGAAGATACGACATCTCATTCATAATTATTCGATTTTTTTATGAAAGCGTTGACTTATATTGTAAAATTTGGTACTCTGGATATGAACGAATATGTTAATATGGGAGGTTTACTATGAAGTCAACAGGTATTGTTAGAAAAGTTGATGAACTTGGTCGTGTTGTCATTCCAATCGAGCTCAGACGAACTTTAAACATTGGCGAAAAAGATGCATTAGAGATTTTCGTAGAAGGAGATACTATTATCCTTAAAAAATACGAACCAGCATGTATTTTCTGCGGACAAGCTAAAGATGTTAGAAATCTTAAAGGCAAAAATGTTTGTCCAAAATGCATTGGCGAAATCGCGAAATTATAAGTTAATCAAGAAAAAAAGCTTGCGGCAACCCGCAAGCTTTTTGTTTTTTTGATATTTATAATTCCAAACTCACCTTGTAGACATCACTCTTTTTGATTTTCCTGTCCTCGGTGACTTGCTTTATGGCATCTTTCTTGGTCATCCCTTGAACCATATAATGCATCAAATGCTCTTCAATCGACATATCCTCGAAAAAATCCTGAACTTCAACGCCCGAACCACCTTCGACCACGATGACGAACTCACCCTTAGGTTCCTTGTCCGTAAAGTAAGCCAGCCCTTCTTCAACTGTTCCTCTAAAAGTCTCTTCGTACTTTTTAGTCAATTCCCTTGAGATGGAAAGCCTTCTATTGCCAAGCACCAAGTGCAAGTCCGAAAGGAATTCCTTGAGTCGATGAGGGGCCTCATAGAAGATCAATGTCTTAGGTAAGTGCTTGATGCTCTCTAAATGTTCTCGACGCTTCTTTTTATTGCGGTCTACGAAGCCTTCAAAACAGAAGGTAGTCGTAGAGAATCCGGAAATGACCAAGGCATTCACAAATGCTGACGGTCCCGGCAAACAAACCACATCAATCGCTTCCTCTATGCAAGACTGCACGATTGATTCGCCAGGATCTGAGATACCTGGCATCCCAGCATCGGTGACGATGGCGACGGAATGGCCTTCATGTAAGAGTTGCAAGACCTTCTGACCTGATTTTTCCTTGTTGTGTTCATGATAACTGAACAGACGCTGGTCAATCTCAAAATAATTCAGTAGCTGCTTTGTCCTTCGCGTATCTTCTGCAGCAATGTAATCCACTTCCTTTAAGACATCCAGCACCCTAAAGGTCATATCCTGTAAATTGCCAATCGGTGTTGGACACAAAAATAAAGTACCTGCCATTAATCATTACCTCTCTTATCGAAGACGTCGATATTCACTTGCGCATAGATATCGTAAATTTCAGACGTATAAGCCTCTCCTTCGCCGTAAACATACAGGGGTGGCATAATACGCAGTTCCGGATTACCGGATTTGACGCATTTAATGAGTAAGATATTGGGTTCCTTGCCCTCACGCGGATGAACGAACCGTACCTGCTTAGGCTCCAATTTATATTTTCGGCACAAACAGATAATATCCACCAAGCGTGACGGTCGATGGACCATGTAAAATGCGCCTTTTTCCTTCAATAAAGTCGAGGCAGATGATACCACATCCTCTAGGGTACACAAGACCTCATGCCGAGAAATGGCCTTGTATGAACCCGGGTTCACAAGGGCACCTCCAGCCGGCATATAGGGTGGATTAGAAATCACCACATCTGCAGCACCTTTTTCAACATGCTGATGCACGTCTTTCAAATTAATATTTAAAATCTCTATTCTACCCGACAGCGCATTCAACAAAACACTGCGCTGCGCCATGTCGGCAACGGTCTCTTGCACTTCAACGCCATATATTTTGCGCGCAGAAGATTTACCTGCGACCAATAATGGGATAATCCCCGTACCGGTTCCTAAATCGACGACAACACCGCCCTTTGTGATTTGTGAAAAATTGCTTAACAGGACGGCATCGATGCCAAAACAGAAGCCATCGGGATTTTGGATGATCTTCAAACCTTTTAATTGTAAATCGTCAATTCTTTCGTTTTCTTTTAATATCGTTTCCATAAACCCTAATCTTCTAATTTTTTCAGTTCATTTTCGTTGACTTCTTCGCCCTGCTGCATATAGCTTGGGCCGTCTTTACCCTTGTTGCTGCGTTTTTTTGCACCGATGATTTTGACGTCCTTCTTCTTGAAGGTTAAAATATCTTCACCCAGCTCATTGGTTTTCTCATCTATGATCAAACGCACCTTAACCTCTTCTTTCAGCGTTGTCGTCTCTACAACAACCGCACGACCCTCTGGCGTAACCAGCTTGTCTCCTTTGGCAGGCATGCCTTTTCTAAGATCAATATAGACTTCATGCTCGTATTTCAAACAACACATCAAGCGGCCACAGATACCTGAAATTTTACTTGGGTTAAGCGAAAGATTCTGATCCTTTGCCATTTTTATAGAAACTGGTGCAAAATCTCCCAGCCAATTAGCACAGCAGAGGCCAACGCCACAAGGTCCGATACCATTCACCATCTTGGCTTCATCACGCACACCAATTTGACGTAATTCAATACGTGTTCTAAAAACAGATGCCAAGTCTTTTACAAGTTCTCTAAAGTCCACTCTACCATCTGCTGTAAAGTAGAAGATGACCTTATTATTATCAAAAGTGTATTCTACATCAATCAGCTTCATATCCAACTCATGCTTAGCCACTTTTTCGTTGCAAATACGCAGTGCTTCCTCCTCTTTAGCAAGGTTCTCCGTATGTCTTTGAATATCTTCCTCAGTCGCTACGCGAACAACGTTCTTAAGAGGCGATACGATATCCTCTTCGCTCACTTCTTTCGGTCCAACAACAACTGAACCAAACTCAATACCCCGCGCCGTTTCAACAATAGCATATTCATCTTTCTTTGCCCCAGTATCCACCGGATCAAAGTAATATATCTTACCCGCTTTTTTAAAGCGTATACCTACTACCGTAACCATTCTAACCCTCCTGTAAAGTAATAACGAGCCCATCAAATGCTATGGCTTCGTTCACATTTTCCTTAAGCATTTTCTTCGCACTTTCTATTGCTTCGATATATTTAATCAATTTTTTCCGTTGTAGCATTTGTCCGCAAACATTCAACTCATCCATGTAATCTTTGTTCATTACACGTTCAGGTAAACCAAATACCAAGAGCAACATCAAGTCTCTATAGCAGGTTTCCATCAAATCAAAAACATCAGCAGTCGGCAATTCCAATTTGAGTAACACATCCACCCAAGTAATCACATTGGCTCTTTCGCCCTTGTGAAGCGCCATCAGCAATTTTATCGTATTGGCCCGCGCTTCTTTAAAATCCTCAGACACCACAGCATCAACCGCTTTTTTTAAAGAGCCGTCACCAAATTGACTATAAACCGACGCTTCTTCTTCTGACAGTTCATGAACATTCTTCAAATAATCCGCAATCAAGTGATTGTCCAAACGACTGAAACTCAAGGTCTGACACCTTGAAACGATGGTTGGCAGCAACGCACTGACCGTCTCACACACAAAAATGATGACCACATTCTTTGGTGCCTCTTCCAGCGTCTTCAAAATCCTATTTTGTGCACTCACCGTCATCGTGCTGGCATCATCGATGAGAATAACCTTGCTATCTCCTCGATAAGGTTTGATACTGACAAACTCCTGAAATTGTTCTATTTGCTCGTTCTTGATAGAACGTCCATCTGGTTCTATCAACATAAAGTCAGGATGGTTGCCCGAATCAAAGCTGCCTTCATTATTGAGTATAATCTTGGCAAAAGCCAAAGCGATTGCCTTTTTACCGATACCTGATATCCCTTCAAATATATAGCTATGAGAGAGTTTACCCATCTTCAAGGCCTGTTGCAAAAAATCAATTTGCTCTTTATGTCCTACTATTTCTTCAAAGCCTAGCATCTGTTCACTCCCTAATAGTTCTTCCCTTCATTATACCATATTCCTTACTGGACCGCTCCCATCCTGTTAAAAGGCAATATGCGAATCAATACTTTCCCAAAAATAGTGTTGCCATCGACAGGGCCGACGCGATCGCTTCTAGAATCCAAACTGACCGTTCTGTTGTCACCCATCAGAAAATACTGATTCTCACCTAGAGCCTCAATATAGACATCCCCCGTCGTATAGGAACTGATATAGGGCTCATCCAATAAAACGCCATTCACATAAACTTCACCGTTGCTAACCTTAATCTCATCACCAGGTAAGCCAATCACCCGTTTGATAAGATTCTTTTTGGAATCCTTATTAACCATCAACTTTTGAATCGGATTCAAAAGTTTCAGCGATTCTTCACCAATAGTCAGTTCTGACTTAAACGATACGATATCGCCACGTTCAGGATCGCCCAGCTTCGTCAATAGCACAATGTCCTTTTCAATAAGTGTTGGGTACATCGACGTTGAATACACCGTTGTCGTTCCAAAAAATATATTGAAAATAAATACAACTATCGCTGCAAATATAAACGCTTTTCCCCATTCTATTAGTTCTTTCTTCATGTTGTCACCCTCTTATTATATTCACTTGGAGCTTTTCATTTTTAAAGACTCCATTTATATTATAGCCTTTCCTATGGCCGTCTTCAATGTAGTTCACAACTTGTTCACTTATTACTTCTCCCGGCACAAGGATGGGAACCCCTGGCGGATAAGGCACGATAAAATCTCCAGCACAGGACCCGATGGCATCCTTAAGATCCACCAGTATTCGATCGCGATAGACCGCTTCACTCGGTTTGATCCCAGTTGTTTGTTGAAATCTCTTGAAATCATAATGCTTTACTCCATCCTCGCGCTTCTTCTCAACCGAAATTTCCTGGGAAATTGCATAGAGCGCTTCATAGAGTCGAAGCAAATCTTCTTCCGTCGTCGCAATCGACATGATGAAAAGAACCATTGAATCTGTTCCATATTCACACTGCAGGCCGTACTTTTCACGAAGGCGTGTTTCAAGCGCGCCACCGGTTAAAGCAGAATCCCCCATCAGTAAGGTTAGTTTCGTCCGATCCAAGAAAAATCCCTGTGGCAAATGCGCCGCCTTCAATATCTTAAAGACCGTGTTTTTCTCAATTATTTGACTATAGGACTCCAGAAGCACCAAGAGATGCATCATGCGTCTTTCCCCCTCAGACTGCGCCACCATGACGGCATTCTCCAAGGATGCCATCAGCAAATAGGAAGGACTACTGGATTGAAACATAGCCAGTGCCATTCTCAACCGCGCCGCCGACACTCTATCCGTACATCTATGGATTAAAGAACTTTGGGTAAATGCAGGCAATGATTTATGAGTGGAATGTACGACAACATCGGCGCCACCCTCGATCGCGGTTGTCGGTAATGTTTTACTCAAATTGAAATGGGCCGCATGGGCGCCATCAACCAATAAAACACCGCCTCTTTCATGAACCAGAACGCTGATACTTTGCAGATCTGTACAAATACCATGATAATTGGGATACGTCAAAACCACGCCCTTGATATCCTCATGCAAACTGTAAGCCTCCTCAATCGTCGACCTCGTCACCCCTAGTGTCATGCCTAACGCCTCGTCTACTTCCGGCATAATATAGATCGGTTCTAGATGCGCCAAAATAACGCCCGTAAAAACCGACTTATGAGCATCACGACTAATGATGACCTTATCGCCCGGCTGAAAAGCCCCGTAAATCATACTGATGATTCCTGAAGTGGTCCCGTTGACCAACAAATGACTTTCCTTCGAGCCGTAAAAGTCAGAGATTCGGCTTTCAGCTTCTAAAAGAGCACCTTCCGGTGCATGCAGGTTATCCGTTCCCGGAATTTCCGTCGTATCATAAGAACCAATGGCATTCCCGTAAGGCAACCCCTCCAGCAAGCGTCCATTTTTATGTCCCGGCACATGGAAGGATGTAAGCTTTTCCCTTTCTATTTTTTTTAAAGCTTCAATAATACTCATTAAATCAACAACGACATTTTTCTTTATTAATATTATTTAAATCTCTTTTCGGCTTTCAAATACAAGAAATTTTAAAAAATACCGCAAAAAATGCTTTTCCTTTAATTTTTTATTGTTATAATAATCTTAATTATTATATCATTTGATTTGGAAAAAATCATATACAGGAGGATAATATGCTATCTTTAAAAGCACAATCAATGACGCCTTCCATGACCCTTGGCATCAGTACCAAAGTTAAGGAAATGAAAGCACAGGGCATTGAAATTACAAATCTTAGTATTGGCGAACCTGATTTCTATACACCTAAAAATGCAAAAACAGCAGCAGAAATTGCTATTAAAAATAATAAGACAAAATACGATGCCGCTGCAGGTTTATTGGAATTAAGAAAAGCACTTAGCAAGAAATTATTGGCTGAGAACAACTTGATGTACAGCCCTGAGGAAATTGTTGTTTCAAACGGTGGCAAGCACGCGATCACAAATACACTGATCGCCCTTGTCGATCCAGGTCAAGAAGTCATCATTCCTAAGCCTTACTGGGTAAGTTACCCTGAAATGGTTAAACTAACAGGTGGTGTTCCTGTCTTAGTAGACACTAAAAAGGAAAATAACTTCAAAATCACAAAAGATGAATTGAAAGCTGCTATCACAGACAAGACAAAAGCGATTTTCATCACAAACCCTTCTAATCCAACGGGTGCTGTTTATACAAAAGAAGAGCTCACTGAAATCGTTGACGTTTGTGTTGAAAACAAAATCTATATTTTGGCTGATGAATTGTATGAAAGAATTTGCTACTTAGATGAGTTCACTTCAGTAGCAAGCATCAGTGACGCAGCTAAAGAGTATACTGTAACCATTAACGGTTTTTCGAAATCAGCTGCCATGACTGGATGGAGACTGGGTTATACAGCAACGACAAAAGAACTTGCAAAAGCTATTTCAGGTATTCAAGGCCACTTGGTATCCCATCCTTGTACCATCGCACAATGGGCTGCTGTTGAAGTCTTAAACTCTTGCGAAGGCGATATGCAAAAAATGGTTGCCGCTTACCGTGCAAGAAGAGATGAAGCTGTAGCACTATTTGAAGAAATTCCTGGCTTATCGCTCGTTCAACCAGACGGTGCTTTCTACCTCTTTGTAGACATGTCTTCTATTAAAGACAAACTTCATTACAGCGATAGCTTCTCTATGGAAGTATGTAACAAGCTGCTTGAAGATCACCAACTAGCGGTTGTTCCAGGGGTTGCCTTCGGAAATGATGATTTCATCAGAATTTCCTACGCTGCAGATATCAATGATATCAAAGCAGGGATTGAAAAAATCAAGAATTTCGTATCTGGATTCAATTTATAATCATAAAAATGATTCATTGGGATTTAAAAAAGCCGCTCTCCTTTTTGGGAAGCGGCTTTTGCATTGTTATGTCACTATTTGATGAAATCCAAACCACCTAAATATGGTTTCAAGGCCTCTGGCACTTTGATGCTGCCATCTGCTTGCTGATAATTCTCCATGATCGCAGCTGCCGTACGGCCTACCGCAAGACCTGAACCATTAAGGGTATGCACAAATTGAACTTTCTTCGTCTCTGTTTCTCTGTATCGAATCCCCGCTCTTCTCGCTTGGTAGTCTTCAAAGTTCGAGCAACTTGAAATCTCAAGATAACGGTCATAACTTGGCATCCATACCTCGATGTCATAAGTCTTCGCCGAACTAAAGCCTAGATCACCGCCACAAAGCTGAACCACGCGATATGGAAGCTCCAAACGCTTAAGCACTTCTTCCGCAGCTTCTAACAAACTTTCTAATTCCGCATAAGAGTCATGAGGCTTTGCAAACTTAACCAATTCCACCTTATTGAACTGATGCTGACGAATCAGACCTCTCGTATCTCTTCCCGCTGACCCCGCTTCTTTTCTAAAGCATGGTGTAAAAGCTGTATGGTAAATTGGCAGGATCTCTTCATCAAGAATTTCATCGCTGTAAAGATTGGTTAGCGGCACTTCTGCCGTCGGTACCAAGAAGAAATCCTTACTTGGAATATGGAACATATCGTCTTCAAATTTCGGCAGCTGACCAGTACCTGTCATAGCGCCTCTGTTCACCATGAAAGGTGTCCACATTTCATCATAACCATGTTCCCCTGTATGTAGGTCTAACATAAAGTTAATCAGCGCTCTTTCTAACTTAGCACCGTATCGCTTTAACACGGTAAATCGCGTGCCTGAAATTTTTGTTGCTCTTTCGAAATCTAGGATATCCAAATCCGTTCCTAGATCCCAGTGTGCTTTAGGTTCAAAATCGAATTGTGTCGGCGTACCCCACTTTTTCACTTCGATGTTATCTTCGTCCGTATTACCTACCGGTGTGGTTTCGTGTGGCGTATTTGGAATGCTCAAAAGCGTATCTTTAAGCGCCTCGTCAATCACTTTCACCTTTTCATCCAGTGCCTTGATGGCTTCCGATAGCTGCTTCATTTCAGCCATAAGCGCCTCGGTGTCCTTGCCTTCCTTTTTCAGCATTGGAATTTGCTTAGATACGGTCTTCTGCTCGTTTTTCATAGCTTCAACCTCTTGCAAGACATCTCTTCGCTCTTGATCCAGCTCAATCACCTTGTCCAAGCCAAAATCGCCCTTTCCTCTTAGCTCAATTCTACGTTTCACTTCATCAAATTCATTACGTACACGTTTAATATCTAACATGTGTTGCCTCCTCACTTGTCTATTTTCCTTCAAAGCAAATCACTTCAAAAAAATAAAAAACCCGTCCCTAACACACTGTAGGGACGAGATATACCCGCGTTGCCACCCTTCTTAACTTAAAAGAAGCTCACTCAAAGCACCTAACGGCTGCTACCGTTCAGCATTACACTGAAAGCTCCAAGGTAGATTCAATGATCAAACGCATCAACTCCCACCACCGTTGACTCTCTTCATCGTCCTCAATCATTTACTATTCCTTATCATTGCCATATTTATGATTTGTTCAATAATACCATATACCACAAAACACTGTCAATAATTTTTATATTCGATCCTTAAGTAGATTAAAAACCTTTCTATCTGCTAACAATACCTTTTCTTTCAATTTCTTTTGAGGTAAATTGAAAGCCTGTTTAATCTCTTTAAAAGAACAAGGAGGATTACCATCCAAGCCATAACGCATACGAATCAACTTTTCCATATCGAAATCAATTTCTTTATGGTCCAATATTTTCTCTATTTCGTTGCATAATATTTCCACTGCCTGAGGGGTAATTTCTATCATTGCTTCCTCCTAAGAATTTTTACTGCGCCTTGATGTTGTTTGAATGATATGATCGCCAATCAAATATGAGTCTAACTTGACGTCTTCGTCGCGGTTCGAACCTTTCATTAAAAAATTCAAAACCTTTCTTAGAAAATGTTTCATTTTTGTCACTCCATACTACGTTGTATTTTTCTAAAATAACATACCCTATTATTCTAATACAAAGCCCTAGAGAAGACAAGAAATTTCTATAAACGGTATAATTTCCAGCTCTGTTCGACCAGATGGTCCCCACCAGAATTCAGGATTTTGACAAATCCTTCCGGACCTGAGGCCAATAGCGCCTGTGCCTCTAAAATCCGCTTTAAATTGTTGATGGTGCCGAGATTCCCATCATATATAGCTAGTTTGCCTTCAAAAAAGGTATTGATTGCCTCTCTTAAAAACACGAAATGCGTACAACCCAGTACCAAAGCATCAAGTCGGCTTGCTTCACCCCTAAGGGCCACTTGAATTTCCTTCAAAGCTTCATCGCCATCCACAATGCCCCTTTCAACCAGATAGACCAGATTAGGCGCCGGTAGTTCCAATACCGTTGTCGACACGTTGTATAAGGCAGAGAGCTTCTGAAACTTTTCCTCTCGTAAGGTTACCTCTGTTGCCAAAACACCTACCGTGCCGCCATAATGGTCCTTTACAGCCGGTTTAAGTGCTGGCTCCATACCGATAATCGGAATCTCATATTTCTTTCTTAAATAACTCACCGCAGCACTTGTTGCTGTATTACAAGCAATGACGATCGCTTTGACATCATACTCTTCAATCAGCATGGTGCAAATATCATCTGAAAGCTTTATCAATTCATTAATGGACTTCGTTCCATAGGGAATGTTTTTGCCATCACCGAAAAATACAAAGGATTCGAAAGGCAGCATTTTTTTTGCTTCCTTAAGAACCGAAATACCACCCATACCTGAATCGAATATGCCAATTGGTTTGGTTGAATTTGTCAATTCATTTCACCTCGATAATATATTTTTACTAAAAAGTTACAAAACAAACGTTTTTTATATTTTGGCCAAGACTTGGCATTAAATCCTAATTTTTATCGGAATTTTACTAAAAATCTGTCTATTCCTGTGTATAAGTCCTATGTTATGAACAGAGTTATGCACATATTAAGAAAATTTTCTGATTTTTTAACTATTTCGTTCAAGTTATCCACAGAATTTATTTGTAATTTTTCTATAATCCGTTAAAATAGTATTAGACTGATCATGAATATTGTATCAAATTTTGGAGTTGAATTGTCTATGAATCATTATATTAATTGTACAAAATGTGTTTATTACTTCGTAACCTGGGATCCAAACAATCCCAAAGGCTGTCGTTATTTCGGCTTTAAAACGACCATGATGCCCTCACTTTACGTTTTTAAATCTTCCGGCAACAAATGCGGCGCCTATAAAGAAAAGTAAATAGAAAAAGTGAGGTTCGCCTCACTTCTACTCTATTCTATGAATGATTTTTCTTTCAGTTTTTTAATAATCAGCGCATACACTTCCTCGTTAGGTACCTCTATCGTGTGGCGATGTTCACCCCCCGTTAGGATCGAAAGTGGTTTTGCACTATATTTTTCAAGTTGCGCTACGAAATTACTAATGTCATAACGGCTTTTAATATTCAAAGGGCAAATTATTTCACCATAAACAGGATGCTCTACAATGACATCCAGAACAGTACCACCCATATCCACGATAATCTCCAATTCTTCCTGAATAGCTTCATTGCGGTGTGTGGAATAAATCGTCTTGATAGAGTCCTCATGCTCAGGCAATTTGGGAATCATATAACCCAGTCTAGTTGCAATCACATTGATACCAGATGCTCTTATGATTGCAATATACTGTACGATAGCTTGTCTACTGACCTCTAACGATTCTGCCAATTCATGCCCCTTAATCGGTGCAGTTGCATTTCTGAGTAGTTCTAAAACCTGTTCCTTTTTATTGTCTTCCATTATTATTCTTCTTTCATACCAGTAAGCTTCATCGCATTGCGTCTTGAATTCGTGATGTGTTCTGTCAGCATGGCAACAGCAACTTCTGCATCTCTCGCTTTAAAAGCTTCTAGAATCCTTTTATGCTCGACAAGCGCAGTACCCATACGACCTTCTGACCTTAACGATTTATTACGCGTCGATTTGATAAACAACTGAAAATCTCTTAAAACATGTTCTAAATAACGGCTCTTTGTAGCTTTATAAATAATCTCATGAAATTTTGTATTCAATTCAAAAATTTTAGTGACATCTTCTTTTAAAGTGTAGAATTCCATCAATTCACATACTTCTTTTAATTGTCCCAATTCTTCCTCAGTCATACGTTCAACGGCCCATTGTGCAGCAATTCCTTCAATGGCCATACGGATTGTGAAAATATCGTAAATATCTTGCTGAGAAATGCCTTTTACAATAACGCCTCTATTAGGTATATTCTCAACTAATCCATCTAATTCTAGCTGTTTTAAGGCTTCTCTAACTGGGGTTCTGCTAACCCCTAATTCTTCTGCAAGTTTTGCTTCAACAATTTTTTCGCCATGTCTGTACTGATCGTTTAATATGTCTTCTCTGATTTTCTCAAAAATTATCGATGTTAATGACTTGTTTTCTTTCTTCTGATCAAAAAGATCCATGCTATTCCTCCAAGCAATTTGTAGTGTTAGCCTCGTCTATAAAATATTCTAACTATACGTTAGTGAGATTTTAACCGAATCTTCACACAATTCTAAAATATGAGTCCCACTATTTTTGTTTATTTTTTGACATTTCTATTCTATATTAGTTCCGAAGGGGTGTCAATGACTTTGCACAGAAATCTATACATTCGGTTAAATTTTTGTTAATGTGCCTAAAATTGTGGAATTATAATACTTCCAAGCGCCGCTACTCGTATTACTATTTTTCAAAAATAGAAAATGCGCTATTTCTAGTACAATCATCCTAACATACACGTTGATATTTTAAAACATTATATATGAAAGTAATCTTGCAAAAAAAGAAAAATGCTTCAGAAAAAACAAAGATTGTTCTTTCTGAAGCATTTTTCAAAACTGGCAACGTCTTACTCTCCCGGGCAGTCTCCCGCCAAGTACCATCAGCGCTAAGAAGCTTAACTTCTGTGTTCGGTATGGGAACAGGTG
>JAFGTX010000272.1 GCA_016938815.1 Clostridia bacterium
CTACGCCTGTAGCGCAGCCTGTTCCGGAAATTAAATTTAGCAGTTTTTCTATGCCGGCGGCCCATAAGGAAGTTGAAGAAAAAGAAGCGGACGACAAGCCGCTGTCAAAGGCTGAAGAAAAGGCCATGATCCAGACCATGGATGAAAGCAATAAACCAGCTTATGAAAATTACATCATGCCAAGCATTGATATGTTGAAGATTAACAAGGCACTGGCCCACTCGACGTCGAAGGACGATCTGCTCGATAAGGCCAAATTACTGGAAGATACCCTCATGAACTTTGGTGTTGAAGCCAAGGTCGTTCAGGTGAGTCAAGGTCCGACGATTACGATGTATGAATTGCAACCGAGCCCAGGCGTCAAGGTTTCTAAAATCGTGGGTCTGAGTGATGATATCGCCCTTAATCTTGCGGCGCACCATGTGCGTGTAGCGCCTATTCCAGGAAAAGCGGCGGTCGGCATCGAGGTGCCGAATGAAGCAACATCTATGGTAATGATGCGTGATGTCATTGAAACGAAGGAATTCAAGCATGTGACATCCAAATTAAGTTTTGCTTTAGGAAAAGATATTTCAGGCAAGCCGATTATCGGTGATTTGTCTAAAATGCCGCATATGTTGATTGCCGGTGCGACAGGTTCCGGTAAGAGTGTGTGTGTCAATACAATCATCAACTCCATCCTTTTCAACGCGACACCGGATGAAGTTAAACTTTTGATGATTGACCCGAAAGTAGTTGAATTAAGCAACTACAATGGCATTCCTCATTTGATTCTACCTGTTGTCACCGATCCTAAGAAAGCGGCGATTGCACTTAACTGGGCGGTACAGGAAATGGTTCGACGTTATCAGCTGTTTGCAGACAACGGTTCCAAAGACATGGGCAGTTATAACAACAAAGCGGATAAAATGAATGCTGAGAGTGATACAGAAGAGAAAATGGAGAAATTACCACAAATCGTCGTCATTATCGATGAGCTGGCGGACCTTATGATGGTTGCTGCCGGTGCGGTGGAAGATGCGATTTGTAGATTGGC
>JAFGTX010000273.1 GCA_016938815.1 Clostridia bacterium
AGAGAAAAATGGATTTTTACGCAAAAAAATACACCCAACTTAATGGATGTATAATTCTTTAGTTTTATTAACTTAATGACATTGCTTATAGGTCTCCTTATTTTGTAGAGCGCGTTATTTAAGCTTATAGACTTGTGCGGACCAAGGATAAACGTCCACGTACTTGGCGATACGCATGGCGTAGGTCGGTGCCTCGACTGTGTCGATCAGTTGACCGTGTTCCTCCAAATACCTGCACAAGTCCTCGTAATAGTTCAAGTCCCCATAGAGCATGGACCATTTGCCGCCTGAATCGGCGATGTACTGCATTTCGTCATAGAGGACGACGTACTGGATATGACGTTCTTCGATATAGGTGCCAATATTCAAGTGATGTTCGTCCAAGTAATCCAAGTTGCGGATATCGTAGAGCTGGTAAAGATTCAGATGATAATCGAGATTCAAATTACCGAGCACTTTTGCATCGGGTGGCATCACAGCGGTTATCCGCTCGCCGAAGGCATCGTAATCCTGATGGTGAATCCCATCGAGGGTTTTATAAAGGTTGAAGCCTTGCAGGCATAGGAGGACGATGAGAAGAGCGGCAATGCCTCTATTCGTCGAATGCGTCCAAGGGGGATGACGGCTAGGTTCTAGTGTCATCACCCATTCTGCAAGCATGAGCCAAGCGGCGGTGATGGGAAAGATAATCGCGGTCTGGTTGTAGCGTCCGATGATCAGGAGTCCGATATTCACCCCGACCAAAAGTAGGAAAGCCGATACCATGGGTGACATATTTTCTTTTTTATGACCCTTTATCCAAGTGCCTAGGCCTAAGAGCAGAGCCAGTAGCATGGCCGTGAGATCGTAACGTATATTCACCAAGTAATAGGTACCGCCGATTTGCTGCCATAACTTATAGTAATAGTAGTAAAAGCCTTGAAAACGCCCTATATGGTAATCCACGACACCTAGTTGACTACCGAAAGCCAAGTAATCGTGAATGAAGTCGGGATTGATTATGAGGCTGATCCCGACAAAAGCGAGCGCCCATAAGGCTAAGGTTACAATAAAAAGCAAAAGACTGCTCAAGGTACGTTTTTTGCTATAGACTTGGTAAAGATAGATGAGACCAATGCCGCAGGCAATAAGAAAACTGTTGGGATGTACGCCGATACAAATCCCTATAAGACTTGCGGTCAACAGTGTATTGGCCGATGTCGCTTTTTTTTGCGTCAGGGTGTAGGCCAGCACCATACCCAGTAGGATCATGGGCTCTTGGCGCGCGACGTGACTCATCATAAGAAATTGTGATGACAGGGCAAGGAGGCCAAGAAGCAACAGGGCGCGCACTGGTGATTTGCTGCGTCGATAGAAATAGACACAGAGAATCCCAAGGGTCGTCATACTAACCAGTAAGGACAGGGAACGCATGCTAGTGATACTGTAACCAAAGACCCGTATAAAGAGCATCTGAAGGGATACGAAAACCACACGCAGACCGTGTATGGCCCGTGGATAAAGGTCGAAGAAAGGTTCTGATAGTTTAAAAGTCCCTTGGTCGAGAACGGTTCTGGAAAAACCGCTGAGCCACGCTTCATCCGAGTGGACGTAAGGGAAAATCGTTAAGGTCATCCACTGGAGTGCCAGATATATAAGCACCATGCTCAATAGAATGAAGTGTGAGTATTTTTTTTGAGTGTGCATAAGACCTCCTTATGGATCGCGTTACCTTAATTTAAGTCAATTATAGTATAGTCCTTCAAAAAAGTATATTGACTTGCTTAGACCTGCGGGACTATTGTTAATTGAATAACAAATGGAGTATAAGTAAAAGTTATAACTGTTAGAAATGCGGGTAAGATATAATTGTCTCAAAAGGTATGTTTAATTATTAACAATTAATAATGAACGAAACCTTATGTGATAACCCTTTTTAACAATCTCACACATTATGTTATGGAGGTTACTCATGAAATCAAAAATGAAAAAAACCCTTTCCATAATGACTTTATTGCTTATTGTCAGTTTGCTGATGGCTGGATGTGTCAATGACACATCGTACAGCGGCACGATGAATATCGTGGAAGCAACGCAAGTTGTTTCTGCATACGGTAATAGCGATGCGGTTATTATTGATGCGAGGGGACAAGAGGCTTAC
This sequence comes from Clostridia bacterium, assembly GCA_016938815.1. Taxonomy (GTDB): domain Bacteria; phylum Bacillota; class Clostridia; order Peptostreptococcales; family Acidaminobacteraceae; genus JAFGTX01. Next base: position 2,141 of record JAFGTX010000273.1, read on the forward strand.
GATAAGGGTCATTTTGAGAATGCCTTATGTTTGGCACCGAGCGATTTGGTAGTCGACAAGCCTGTAGCAGCTACTCTTGCACCAAAAGCAAAAGTAGAGCGTGAACTGAGTAAACTTGGCATTGAAAAGGACGACACACTTTATGTCTATGATGATAATAGTGGCGTGAATGCAGGCCGTGTATGGTGGACGTTGAAAGTCTATGGTCATGAAAATGTCATGATCGTAAACGGTGGTACAGATGCCCTATTAAAAGCGGGTCTAGAGCCAACCAAAGCGTTACCGATGGTAACAGAATCTGCATATGAGGCAGAAGAAGCGGATATGACGCTTATTGCCGGATATGACGAAGTGAAGGCTGTTACTGAAGATGAAAACAGTTCCGTGAAAATCATTGATGTGCGTTCTATTGCAGAGTACGAAGCAGGCAATATCCCAGGCGCTATTTTATATCCTCATACAGATAACCTGTATAAGGATGGCACCTTTAAATCTGCAAGAGACATCTACTTGTTCTATAGTGACAAGGGGATTGAACGTGACGATGCGCTGATTCTATATTGCAAATCGTCATTTAGAGCGACTCAGGCACTAGCGGTGCTACAAGAAGCTGGATATGAAAATGTAAAAGTTTATGATGGTGCTTGGCTTGAATGGTCATCGATGGGTGGTCCGACAGAGTCTCAATTAGATAAAGCACCAGTGACCGTTCAAGACGGATCGTGAAAAATTTAAAGCACATTTAGGAGGCCTAGTATGAAGTTTAACAAGAAGTTACTAAGTATATTTTTAGTACTAATGATGTTGTTTGCAGCGACAGCTTGTTCAACACCAGCGGAAGAACCTGCAGCAACTATGGAAGTAACAGAAGAGGCACCAGCAACAGCGGATGCAGCGGACACGTCAGCAGCTGAAGCGAGCACGTTAGAACTTGCGGTAAATGCTTACTTCGAGAATTTGCCGGAGCACATTTACAAAATTGGTCAACATGACTTCGTTCAAATGGTTAAAGATGGCACGGATATGTACATCCTAGACATCAGATCAGCTGAAGATTATGCAAAAGGCCACGTTCAAGGCGCTTTCAACGCACCTTGGGGAACGGCAATCAGCGATAATCTTAAGAACATCCCAACTGACAAGCCACTTTTCGTATACTGCTACTCTGGACAAACAGCAGGTCAAGCGGTTCATACTTTAAACGTAGCTGGTTTTGATGCGAGAAGCGTTAACTTAGGTTGGAATTTCGGTATCTCCAAAGTGGATGGCGTTGATGAAATTACTTCTACTGAAGCGGTTGCTTTCGGTGAAGCGGTTACTGAGATCGATCCAGCGATTCAAATAGCTTTAGACGCTTACTACGCAGGTCTTGCTGATGTAAGCAGCACAACTTTCAAAAACTACAAGGTTTCAGAAGCAGATTTAAAAGCGATGATAGATGCCAATGACGATTTCTACCTCTTATCAATCAGATCACAGGAAGACTTTGACAAAGGTCATATCACTGGCGCAAATCTTTTACCATATGCAAAAGGCATGAACACTGGATTTGCTACATTGCCAAAAGATAAAAAAATCGTTGTATACTGCTATTCAGGACAAACAGCGGGTCAAACAACAGCAGCGCTTAGATTATTAGGTTACGATGCCGTATCACTTAATGGTGGTATGGGTGTTGGTGCCAATGCACCACTTGGCTGGGTAAACCAAGGCTTCATGGTTGAATCACCGATTACAACGGCTGTGAACGCTTACTTCGAAAACTTGCCAGATCATATCTACAAAATCGCTCAAAATGATTTTGTACAAATGGTAAAAGACGGTGAAGACATGTATGTGATCGATATCCGTTCAGCAAAGGACTACGCAGCAGGTCATATTCAAGGTGCGGTTAACATGCCTTGGGGACCAGCAATCAGCGATAATTTGATGAACATCCCGACAGACAAACCTGTATTCATCTACTGTTATTCAGGACAAACAGCAGGTCAAGCGGTTCATACATTGAACGTAGCGGGCTTTGATGCAAGAAGCGTTAACTTAGGATGGAACTTCGGTATCTCAAAAGTTGACGGTGTTGCAGATGTGACAACAACAGAAACAACTGAAATCGTAGCACTTGGCAACGATGTTGATCCATCGATCCAAGTGGCACTGGATGCTTACTATGCAGGTCTTTCAGATGTAAACGGCACAACTTATGCTAATTACAAGATTTCTGAAGCGGACTTAAAAGCATTAATCGATGCAGGTGATGAAAGCATTTACATCCTTTCTATCAGAAGTGAAAAGGATTACAAGGATGGTCATATTGAAGGCGCGAATCTTTTACCTTATGAAAAAGGCATGAATGCTGGTTTTGGAAATTTACCAACAGATAAGACGATCGTTGTCTACTGCTATTCAGGTCAAACTGCAGGTCAAACAACAGCAGCACTTAGACTATTAGGCTTTGATGCCGTATCACTCAATGGTGGCCTTGGCGTTGGCGCTAACGCACCGCTTGGCTGGACAAATCAAGGATTCCCAGTAGTTCAGTAAAGTTACGAAGAGACTGAAGGCTCGCAAAATTGCGAGCCTTTCTTTAGTTATCGAAAAAAGGGTATAATGGATAAAATAAAGGAGAAGAGCTATGTATGCATTTAATCAGCCGTACCTAACGGGCAAAGAACAGAACTATATCACTGAGGCACTGGCTGGTGGACGTTTACAATCCGGTAGTGCTTTTGATGCAGAGATCAAGAAGCTGCTGCAAGATGCACTGGGTGCAGAAGATATTTTTCTGGTCCACTCCTGTACTGCGGCATTGGAGCTTTCTGCCCTCGCTATAGATATTCAGCCGGGTGATGAAGTCATCATGCCCTCCTATACATATGTTTCAACGGCCAATGCCTTTGCGTTGAGAGGGGCTGACATCATCTTTGTCGCTGTTGACTCGAGAACGATGTGCATTGATCTTGATGCGGTAGAGGCCGCCTTGACAGAAAAGACAAAAGCGGTGGTACCGGTGCATTACGGCAGTGCCAGCTGTGATATGGATCGGCTCATGCGGTTATCGGCGACACACGGTTTTTGGGTGGTTGAAGATGCGGCTCAGGCCCTGTTCGCCCATTATAAGGGTAGAGCCCTAGGGACGATTGGACATTTTGGTTGTTTCAGTTGTCATGAGACAAAGAACATTCATGCAGGAGGAGAAGGCGGTATCCTATCGGTGAACGATCATCGATGGTTTCAAAGTGTGGCTCAATTGATCGAGAAGGGGACCGATAGAAAGGCTTTTCTCGATAAGCGCGTTTCCCGTTACACTTGGCAGACGCTGGGATCTTCCTATGGTATGAGCGGCCTGCACAGTGCTTTTTTGTGGGGGCAATTAGAGCATTATAAAGAAATCACGGCGCACAGACGGATGCTGTTCAATACCTACGTGACATTGCTCAGCGAAATGGCTAGCATTCATTTTGATTTGTTTTTTTTACCGGAATACAATGACGGCAACGGTCATTTATGTTATATTAAGACATTAAAGGTGGCAGATAGAGACCTTTTGAAAAATCACATGGCAGAACACGGCATTGAGGCGCTTTCCCATTATGAACCGCTGCACGCTTCGCCGGGTGGTTTAAAATACGGCCGTTTTGTCGGAGAGGATACTGAAACAGTTGAGGGGGCGAAACGTCTGTTGCGCTTGCCACTACATATGGCCTTGACTCATGAGGATGTCCGGTCTATATGCCATGTTGTCAGCACGTTTTATAAGCAGGAGAGGTAAAGAGTATTATGCGAAACCATAGATTTTTAATTACTGGGGGCGCGGGATTCATAGGTAGTCATTTTGTACGCTTACTGGTGGACCACCATGTACCCAAGGAACGCTTGGTCGTTTTGGATAAATTGACCTATGCCGGCGATATCAAGAGATTGGGCGATTGTGATGCATCGACCCATTATTTTTACAAGGGGGACATCGGAGACGCAGCGTTGATTGATGACATCCTTAAAACCCATCAAATTACCTGTGTGGTTAATTTTGCTGCTGAATCCCATGTGGATCGAAGCATCGAAGAACAGCAAAGCTTCATGCAAACCAATTACTTCGGCGTGCAGAATTTGCTGGATCGGACTTTGAAATTCTGGCAGTCGAGGGCGTGCTTAGAAGAAGCGCTTTTCATGCAAATTTCGACGGATGAGGTTTATGGCAGTTCAGCGATTTCGGGGGGACTTCTGTTTGATGAGGCTTCGCCGTTAAAACCCATGAATCCTTATGCAGCCACCAAAGCCGCCGCTGACTTGCTGGTCGGTGCGTATCAAAACACCTACAATTATCCGGCGATGATTGTGAGAAGTACCAACAATTATGGACCGGGCCAGAATTCAGAAAAATTCATACCGAAAATCATTCAGTGCCTTAAGAACAACCGTGATATTCCTGTGTACGGTCAAGGTGAGCAAATGCGGACATGGGTACACGTCAAAGACAATTGCTATCGAATTTGCCAATTGATTCGTCATGGCAGGGTGGGAGAAATTTACAATGTCGTTGGAGAGGCTGTTATTACCAATATAGATTTGGCGAAGAAACTGGTATCGCTGTATACAGAGGCAGGAAAAGCTTATAGTGGTAAGGTGACCTTTGTGGAGGATCGATTGGGACATGATGCTTACTACCATGTTTCGGACAGGAAACTGATCGATGCTCTAGGCGCTTATGAGCAGGTGTTTTTTGAGGCGGCACTAAAAGAATTATTAGAGGGCGATGATTGCGGGTATAAATGTAAACGGGAGGCGAGACTCGTGTTTACAGCTTGGAATGATTCGTTAGTAACTGGCGTAGCGTTTATGGACAAAGAGCATAAGGAAATCATTCTTCGTGCAGAACAGCTTCACGAGTTGTTGCTTCACGGCCATATGGCTGCCTACCAGACAGGACTGATGGAGCTGCTTACCGACTATATCGTGCGTCATCTTGACCATGAAGAAGAACTACAGAAGATGATTGGTTTTCATCTTCTGGATCAACATAGAATCCATCATGAAGCCTTTAAAAAATGGGCGGAAGATATACACAACCAGATAAAACATGCGGTGCTCAGCAAAGAAGAACTGCTGATTATCGATTATGAAATCAACGAATGGTTCATCGACCATATCCTTTCGGAGGATATGAAAGTGGGCGATTACCACGAACGTATGAAGGTATAGCGTTTAGTCTGCAAAGTTATTGAGGTGAGTCTCGCGGTATTTTGCAGGGGAAATGGCAAACTTCTTTTTGAACTGTTGATAGAAGTAGCTCAAATTTCCGAAGCCAGCATCATAACAAATTGTCGTGACATCCAAATTAGAGTACTGCAACATTTTTGCCGCATAGTTTAGTCGATTGTGATTAATCCATTGGGTCGGCGTTTGTTGTAAGTACTTTTTTGTTAGGCGGCATAAGTGTTCGTGACTGGTGCCGGAGAGTTTCAGAAAGGCAGGCATACCCTCGCTGAAATTGTCCTTTTTCTGCATTTCCAGTACGACAGATTCAAACCACTTGGGCATTTTCGCCTTGGAATCCAGCTGAACTTCTAAGAAGTATTTCGAAAAGATCTGAATGAGCAGTATTTTATACTGTACCTTGACGACCTTTTGATCGTATAATTCTGCAAGAAACATACGCTTGAATTGGTTGACGATACTTTTCTGTTCAGCATCTCCAAGGTAAACGACGGGTGAGACTTTTGGAGACAGTAGGAGATCCGGTGTAAAACCCTCTCCTAAATAGGAGAAAAGTGCGTTGAAGACTTCTTTTGGAAAGGCGATGGTCATATGTTCACCAGGGCGCAAGTAGGCCTTGGAGTGCATGTCCTCTGGACGAAAGAAAATAAGGGCCCCCTTCTTTTCATCGAAAGTGGTGTCGTTGATGATAAAACGTTGTTCACCGGAAACGATGAGACAAAATTCATAGTAGTCATGTTTATGAGGAAATAGGGTATGGTCGTAGGAGCTTTTCAGTTCGAAAAACAGATCGGCATCCGAACCGACGACATCTTTATAGGTTTGTTCAATCAAAGTATTAATCATAATCAAGTCCCCATTCCTTATTGTATGAAATCAAAATAGCACAAAAAAGAAATCAAAGCAAGAGAAGAAAACGCTTTCTCTCATTGCTATAATAGGAATTAGTTAAAGGCTATACATTAGATTTATGCAGATTATGTGGTGTTTTGCCCATTTTTTCGGCAAATTCAACACAATTGCATAATTTTGTAAGAAAGTCAAAAAAACAGATTTTCAGGGGAGGAAATTTTAATGAAGAAACTAAGTTTATTGTTACTTTGCGTGGCTTTAGTCGTTATGAGTTTTGCAGGATGTTCTAAACCTGCGGCAACGGAAGAAGCGGCAGCGACAGATGCAACACCAGCAGCAACTGTGGAAGATACGGTTGAACCAATCGTTATTCAAATCGGTTATGCGAATAACCCAGGAGAACCACTTGACCTAGCGGTTAACGAATGGAAACGTTTAATTGAAGAGAGAAGTAACGGTGAAATTGTAATGGAAATTTTCCCATCAAGTCAGTTGGGTTCGAAAAATGACTTGATCGACCAAATGTTAGCAGGTGACTCTGTCATCACACTAGCAGACGGTGCTTTCTATGCAGATAGAGGTGTTGCTGACTTTGGTATCGTATTCGCACCATTTGTATTCGATTCATGGGACGAAGCTTGGAATTTGACAAAGAGCGACTGGTACCAAGAACAATCGGATCAATTAGCAGAAAAAGGTTTGAGAATCTTAACATCTAACTGGAAATACGGCGACCGTCATACAATGACAGTGAAGCCAGTAAGAACAGTGGAAGACTTAAAAGGCATGAAAATCCGTGTACCAAATAATACAATTCAAATTAAAGGCTTTGAAGCTTTAGGCGCAACGCCAACGCCAATGGCACTTGGTGAAGTGTATACATCATTACAACAAGGTACAATCGACGGTTTAGAAAATCCATTAACAGTACTTTATAATGGTAAATTCCAAGAAGTTGCAAAATACTTGATTTTAGACGGTCATGTTAAAAACTTTACGACTTGGGTTGCTGGTGAAGAATTCTTCAACAGTTTGACACCTGAGCAACAACAATTATTAAAAGAAACTGGTGATGAAGCGGGTATCTACAACAACGATATTCAAGACAAAATCGCTGCTGAAACTATTGAAAAATTAAAGGCAGAAGGCGTTGAAATCATCGATATCAACATTGATGAGTTCAAAGACAAGGCGATGTCATTCTACGATATGCCTGAAATTAAAGCGATGTGGTCAGAGGGTCTTTACGATACAGTTAAAGACGCCATGAAATAAGCGCATATAAAGTAATCAAAAGGTTTCCGGAGGCGTAAGCCTCCGGAATATTTAATTAAGAAGCAAGTAAAGCTTTTGAAGCTTTGGAAGGAGTTAGTATGGAGAAGAGAGCCCCAGGGCGTCAAGTTATGGAAAATTTAGATTTGGTAATTGCGAGTATCGCTCTAATTATTCTGGTTATCTGTACATTTATGGGTGTTATTATGCGCTACTTTTTCAATGATCCATTTGTCTGGTTGCAGGAAGTCCAGTTATGGTGCTTCACATGGGTTGTTTTCTTTGGTGGTGGTGCGGCATTTAGATCTGGATCGCACGTTGCAATAGAAGTTGTCGTAGATCATTTGCCAAATGGTTTGAAAAGAATTATAGAAATTATAGGCTATTTTTTAGTGATGGGCATTTTGTTGTACTTTGCATTTTATGGTAGCAAATTAGTTTTACAATTATTGAAAACAGGGCGAACAACTAATATCTTACATGTACCTTTCTCTGTTGTCTATGGCGCTTTTCCTTTAGGCTGCGTGCTGATGGCTATTAATCATTCGATTGTATTTTGGCGTCAAACTTTAAAAAAAGAATCACTAAGTGAAGGAGCGTCTGTCAATGGAAATTAGTGTAGTCGGCTTAGCCGCACTTGTCATGTTAACTTTATTATTTTTGAAAATTCCCGTATTCTCTGCCGTTATGGCGGGATCGGTTACTTATTTTATGCTGACGCCAAATGTGCCGACTTTGATCATTGCTCAAAGGGTCATCTCGGGTATTGAAAGCATTCCGCTACTCGCGGTTCCTTTCTTCATTTGTGCCGGCATCTATATGAATTATTCTGGTGTTACAAAACGCGTGATGCATTTTGCTGAAGCGATGACAGGCCATATGTCTGGCGGTCTGGCTCAGGTGAATGTCTTGCTATCAACCCTTATGGGCGGCCTGTCCGGCTCAAACTTAGCAGATGCTGCGATGCAGGCGAATATGATCGTACCTGAGATGGAGAGAAAAGGTTACTCTAAGGAATTCTCATCTGTAGTTACAGCGGCATCGGCGATGATCACACCGCTTATTCCTCCAGGGATCGCGATGATCATTTACGGTTCGATTGCCAATGTCTCTATCGGTAAGCTCTTTATCGCAGGTATCGGTCCTGGTATCCTGCTCTGTGTCACTATGATGATGCTGGTATCCTACATCTCAAAAAAGAGAGGCTATTTACCTGTAAGAGAGCAGTCTATAAGACCAAGAGAGTTTGTATCGGCACTACGAGAGGCATTTTTACCCCTATGTTTACCCGTTATTATTATCGGTGGTATTCGTCTAGGGATCTTTACACCGACAGAAGCGGGTGCGGTAGCGATTGTCTATGCCTTGATGCTAGGGGCGCTTTATAAGGAAATGACCTTGGACAATCTTATGACGGGTATGAAAGAGACCATCACCAGCACGGCATCAATCATGCTGATTGTAGGTGCAGCCTCTGCCTTTGCTTGGATCTTGACAAAAGAGCGTATTCCACAGCAAATTACAGAAATGATCATCACCACCATTTCTAATAAATACGTCTTTTTAATGGTGGTGAACGTATTCCTCTTGATCGTAGGTATGTTTATCGAGGGTAATGCAGCGATGATCGTACTGGTACCATTGCTTGCACCGGTTGCCCGTGCTTATGGGATCGATGACATTCAATTTGCTATGATCTTCATCTTCAATATGTCGGTTGGTGCACTCAGTCCGCCGATGGGGACGCTGATGTTTGTCACCTGCGGTATCACGAAATGTAAAATCAATCGATTCATCAAAGAAGCGATACCATTCTACCTACTCTTGTTGGCATGTCTGTTGATCTTGACATTCATTCCAGTATTTTCAACAGGTATCGTTGATCTGTTCTACTAAAATCAAATAAGAAAGCTCTGTAATAGCAGGGTTTTTAGAAAAATAAAAAGCCATATTATAACATAAAAGAGAAAATAAGGATTGTAAATTGGAGGCAATGGTTATGAAAACAATGAAGGTATTGAAGATATCGGAACCAGGTAAATTTGATGTGTGCGAAGAGCCAATTCCAGTAATTAAAGAGGGAGAAGCGCTTCTGAAGATAAAATTCTGCGGTATTTGCGGTTCGGATTTGGCGACTTATACAGGTAATCAACCCTTTGCAAGTTACCCACGTATTCCAGGTCATGAGTTTTCTGCGGAAATCGCTGAGATCGGTGACAACGCATTAGGGCTAGAGAAAGGCATGCTAGTAACGGCAAATCCATACTTCAACTGTGGCACTTGTTATTCTTGCCAGCGTGGCAAAGTGAATTGTTGTGAATCCAATGAAACTATGGGCGTTCAAAGAGACGGCTCTTTTTCAGAATATATTGTGATGCCGATTGAACGCATCTATCCTGCAGTGGGTCTGAAACCAGAGTTGGTTGCCCTTGTGGAACCATTTTCAATCAGCTACCACGCGGTTAACCGTGGGGATGTGCAGGCTGGTGACAAGGTATTGGTGATGGGAGCGGGTGCTATCGGCATGTTCGCCATGTATTCAGCTAAATTGCGTGGTGCAGAAGTCTACATCGCCGACGTCTTCGAAGACAAATTACAAAAGGCATTAAGTCTGGGTGCAGACGGAATCATTAACGTGAAGACAGAGGATATTAACGAACGTGTTCGTGCCATTACAAGTGGCAATGGCATGGATGTTTGTATCGAAGCGGTGGGCGCGCCACAAACGTTTTTACAGACGATTGAATCGGCAGCATTCGGTTCAAAAATCATCTTAATTGGAAACGGTAAAAAAGAAACAACTTTCAACCACTCTGTATTACTGAAAAAAGAGTTGGATGTATACGGATCGAGAAACAGCCGAAATGTCTTCCCGGAACTGATCGAATTGATTGGAACGAAGGCGGGCAACATCGAAGAGATCATCACGGATATCTATCCATTAGGTGAAGTCAAAGAGGCGTTTGAAAGTTTACTCAACAATGATGGTTCGAAGTTAAAAGTATTGATCAACTTTGAAGCTTAGTCTGAAGTAGAGAAAGTAGAGGTTACGATGAAAATTCAAGAGCGTTATAGAGAGCGTGTGAAACATCCGGCAAAAGTATTGCAGTTTGGAGAAGGCAACTTTCTCCGTGCTTTTGCAGATTGGATGATCGATAGAAGCAACAAAACAAAAGGCACTAAAATAGGTGTTACGGTGGTGCAACCACTAGCAGGCGGCTTGGTGGAGATGCTTAACGACCAAGACGGCTTATATACAGTCTTTGAAAACGGACTGCAATCGGGAGAACTCATCGAACGCCATACGGTGGTAGAGGCTATCTCAGGGGGCATTAATCCTTATACGGATTTTGAAGCCTTTCTGGCGACGGCTAGAGAATTGAGCTATGAAATGGTGCTTTCCAATACAACGGAAGCGGGGATTGTCGTCAACGCCGCGGACCGCTATGAAGATGCGCCTCAGTCTACTTACCCAGGAAAATTGACAAGATGGCTTCATGAGCGTTATAAAGCGTTTGAAGGTTCTGTGGAAAGTGGTCTGGTCATTCTACCATGTGAACTGATTGAAGCAAATGCTGAAACACTTAAGACCTGTATTATGACTTATACTGAGCTTTGGAAGCTGGAGGAAGGTTTTGTTAAGTGGCTGAACCAAGCCAACCATTTCTGCAGTACCTTGGTCGATCGAATCGTGCCGGGTTATCCAAGAGATAAAGTGGAATCTTTAGAAGAAAAATTAGGCTATGAAGATAAATTGATGATTGAGACAGAGCCCTATTACCTATGGGTCATTGAGGCAGATGCGGCAGTCCAAGCAAAATTATCATTTGACGACAGCTTGAACATTGTCTTTACAGACAGTCTTTTCAACTATAGAACAAGAAAAGTAAGACTTTTGAATGGTCCTCATACTTGTATGGTGCCGGTAGGCTTGCTTTATGGCGTGGAGACCGTTAAAGAGGCGGTAACCCATGACGTGGTAGGCGCTTATGTGCATCAAGTCATGCATGATGAAATGATTCCTGCTGTGCCGATGGATAACGACGCTTTGGCTATTTATGCAGAGGAAGTATTGGATCGTTTCAAAAATCCGTTCGTAAAGCATCAGCTCATGAGCATCGCCCTTAACAGTCATTCTAAGTACAAAACCCGTGTTCTTCCAACGATAAAAGAGTACGTGGTCATTAAAGCGTGCTTGCCTAAAAAGGCGGTATTTGCCTTAGCAGCCATGTTCCGTCTCTTTAAAGGGGATATAGGCGGGCAAAAGATCGACCTTAAAGATGATGCGGAAATCCTAGCCCTACATGAATCGCTATGGTCGCAGTACGATCAGGGCGTCATCACTTTAGAAAATTTGGTAGAAACGCTCTTAGGTGACGAGTCTATTTGGGGTGAAAATTTGAATCAAATGACAGGTTTAACAGCTTTAACGACGACTTATCTGACACAAATCGTGGACCAAGGCATGGTCTCGGCGTTGGGAGCGTTATTATAAATGAAAGCGATAAAAATTAATCCCTTAGATAATGTGATGGTGGCGCTTCAGAACTTGACGTCTGATATGACCATCGACATAGATGATCAGTGTATTGAGTTGAAAGAAGCTATCGACAAAGGCCATAAATTCGCTATCGCAGACATCGCAGAAGGGGAAAAAGTTATCAAATACGGCAATCCGATCGGTTACGCCAGCAAGAATATAGTACTGGGTACTTTGGTGCATACACACAATGTTAAGACCACGCTTAGTGGTAAAATAGACTATCATTATAAGCCGGAAGTATCAAGGGTGGCAGCGACAAGGCCTAAAACCTTCATGGGCTATAAACGTGTCAGTGGTGACGTGGGTATTAGAAATGAGCTGTGGATTGTTCCAACGGTAGGTTGTGTCAATGGTATTGGCATGGCCATGCTGGAAGAATTGAAGCGCTCTGTGGATTTATCCCATGTCGATGCGGTGGAAATATTCAAGCACAATTACGGTTGCTCACAGCTTGGTAAGGATCATCAGGATACTCAAAAGATTTTGGCAGATATGGTCAAGCACCCCAATGCAGGTGGTGTTCTACTACTGGGACTTGGTTGTGAAAACAATCAGATTCAAGATATGTTAGCGCTGCTTGAAGGTTATCCGATGGATCGTGTCAGAACCCTTGTCACACAAGAAGTTGATGATGAAGTAGAAATCGGCGTTGCGATGCTGAAGGAACTGTCTGATGCTATGGAAAAGGACGTGAGAGAACCACTACCGGTATCTCTTCTTAAAATAGGTTTGAAATGTGGGGGGTCTGATGGCCTTTCAGGTATTACGGCTAACCCTCTTGTTGGTGCCTTTTCAGATGAACTTATAGGACAGGGTGGCTCTACCATTTTGACCGAGGTGCCTGAAATGTTTGGTGCGGAACAACTCTTGATGAATCGTTGTGTCACAGAAGCAATTTATGATAAAACCGTGAAGATGATTGATGATTTCAAGGATTATTACACGTTTTACAACCAGCCGATTTATGAAAATCCTTCCCCAGGTAACAAAAAAGGTGGTATTACGACGCTGGAGGATAAGTCCTTAGGTTGCACGCAAAAAAGCGGTACGGCGCCTGTCGTAGATGTCTTGGCATACGGTCAGCTCTTGACGACTCATGGACTTAATTTGCTGTCGGCACCGGGCAACGACCTTGTAGCGGCGACGGCACTCGGTGCTTCGGGTTGCCATATGGTACTTTTCACAACGGGCAGAGGGACGCCTTTCGGTAGTTTTGTGCCGACGGTCAAGATAGCGTCTAATAGTCAGTTGGCCAATAAAAAGAAACACTGGATTGATTTCAATGCAGGTAGACTCGTAGAAGGTGCTTCCATGGAAGCGGTGCTTGAAGATTTCTACCATTACGTGATTGAAGTAGCCAGCGGACGACTGGTCAATAACGAATTGCACAATTATCGTGAAATTGCAATTTTTAAAACAGGTGTCACATTATAGATCAATCAATTATAGTTCCCCTCAAAAGCGAAAACGGATGGCATTAGTCATCTGTTTTCGCTTTTGTTCATTATTATCGGAAAATTTAGAATAAACTATCTTTTACGGAAATGTAATAAATTGTGGTATAATTCTAAATGTTGCGTTTTCGTAATAATCTGACTAGTTATGGGGGTAGTTTTATGGAATTATTAAATAACGTTGTATCCTTTATGAACACAATGCTTTGGTCTTATGTACTCATTTTTATGTTGATCGGTTTAGGCCTATATTTTACATTGCGTTCAAATTTCGTTCAATTTAGACTCTTTGGAGAAATGTTCCGTTTGTTGACGGAAAATGTTTCAAAGACGGTCACTGGTAAAAAGTCGGAAGGCGTTTCGCCATTTCAGGCTTTCTGTATCAGTACGGCATCGAGAGTAGGTACGGGTAACCTTGCAGGTGTAGCCTTAGCTATAGCTGTAGGTGGTCCTGGTGCTGTGTTCTGGATGTGGCTGATCGCCTTGGTGGGTGCCGCTTCTGCGTTTGTAGAGAGTACCCTTGCTCAGATCTACAAAGTGAAGGATCCACAAGGTTTTAGAGGTGGTCCTGCATATTATATGGAAAAAGCGTTGGGTAAGCGCTGGATGGGGATTTTATTCTCCGTATTGATTACCATGTGTTTCGGACTTGTTTTCAATGCAGTTCAGTCCAATACGATTTCTTATGCCTTCAATGAGGCTTTCGGCATCAACCGTTTCACTATGGGTTTGATCATTACGGCTTTAACAGCCCTTGTTATCTTTGGTGGGGTTAAACGTATCGCTAAGGTTGCCGAAGTCATCGTGCCGGTTATGGCGGTTGCTTATGTTGTGGTAGCGGCCTTCGTTATCTTAACGCACATTACTATGATTCCATCTATCTTCGCTTTGATTTTCAAAAGCGCTTTTGGTCTTGAGCAAGCAGTAGGTGGCGGTATGGGTATTGCCATGATGCAAGGGATTAAAAGAGGTCTTTTCTCAAACGAAGCGGGTATGGGTTCTGCACCGAATGCGGCAGCGACGGCGACGACTTCTCACCCAGTCAAGCAGGGCTTGATTCAAACTTTGGGCGTGTTCACAGATACGATGCTCATTTGTAGTGCTACGGCTTTCGTAATTCTTATCAGCGGCGTGTATACGGATTCATCCTTGACAGGTATCCAGCTGACGCAAAATGCCATGAGCTCTCAAGTAGGCGCTTGGGGTACAATCTTCATTGCAGCCTGCATCCTTATGTTTGCATTCAGTTCCATCATCGGGAACTACTATTATGGTGAAAGTAATATTGAATTCATCAATACAAACTCAAATTGGCTTCTGGTTTATCGATTGGCAGTGGTAGGCATGGTACTCTTTGGTTCGGTTTCAAAAATCGCTATCGTATGGGATTTGGCCGATTTATTCATGGGTATGATGGCCTTCATCAACTTGATTGCCATTGCCTTACTGGGCAAGATCGCTTTTGCGGCGCTCAAGGATTATCAAATGCAAAAGAAAGCCGGGAAAGATCCTGTCTTCACAAAAGACAGCTTGGGTACATTAGAGCATATGGAATGTTGGAAATAAGTAGATAAAGAAAAAGATGCATTATACAAGATGATATAAACGAAAAACAGATGGTGAAAGCCATCTGTTTTTTCGTTCAATCAGTAAATTATTATTTTTTCGGGGATGTTGCATAATGGAACTGATATAATCTATCTTTGAACTCTGCCAGAAGCATCACCGTTCATTAAAGTTTCGACTTCTGCAACACTCACATGGTTGAAGTCGCCGAAAATGGTATGCTTTAATGCCGATGCCGCTACAGCAAATTCTAAAGATTCATCATAAGCTTTGCCAGAAAGCAAACCGTAAATTAATCCGGCAGCAAAAGAGTCGCCGCCGCCGACGCGGTCTACAATTCTAACATCGTATTTCTTGGATTGGTAGAAGTCGTTACCATCGTAGATAAGCGCTGACCAACCGTTGTCTGAAGCCGAATAACTTTCTCTTAAACTGGTTACCACATATTTGAAATCGAATTCTTCTTTCATTCTCTTGAAGATATCCTTATAACCATCTAATTTTAAATCACCTGAAGTGACATCTGTGTCACCTGGTTTAAAGCCAAAGGCTTTTTCTGCGTCCTCTTCGTTGCCGATGCAAACGTCTACATACTTCATGAGTTTGGTCATCGTCTCTTTTGCCTCTTTTGGCGTCCAAAGTTTCTTTCTATAGTTAAGATCCACACTGACGGTTACGCCGTGTTTCTTAGCTGCGATTAGAGCGGCTTCAGTCAGTGCGGCACCAGCCTTGCTGATAGCAGGCGTGATACCGGAGAAATGGAACCATTCAGCATCCTTGAAAATCTCATCAAAATCGAACTCTTCCACTTGAGCTTGTGCGATTGAAGATTCGGCACGGTCGTAAATGACTTTTGAAGGACGCATGGATGCGCCTGTTTCAAGGAAATAGATACCTAGTCGATCGCCACCTCTTGCCACGTAGTCTGTTTTAACACCATATCTTCTTAAATGATTGATGGCCGATTGACCAATCTCGTGAGCAGGGACTTTTGAGACAAAGTAGGCATCAAAGCCATAATTTGCAAGAGACACCGCTACGTTGGACTCGCCGCCGCCATAAACCACATCAAAACTTTCCGCTTGAACAAATCTAGAATAATCAGGGGTAGACAATCTCAACATAATCTCACCCATCGTAACTACTTTTTTCATTGTATTCACCTCGTTATTTTCTCGCGTCAGCAACTTTTGCAACAAAAGCAGCTGCCTTTTCCTTGATTTCCTCTGGTGTACCTTGCGTTAGATTACCGCCGACACCGACAGCAACAACGCCATTTGCAATCCATTGATCCACATTATCGATGCTTACGCCACCGGTAGGCATGATGTTGGCTTGTGGTAAAGGCCCTTTAATCGCTTTGACAAAGCTTGGTCCGAAAGCAGAACCCGGGAAAAGTTTAACGATATCTACGCCCATTTCCATAGCACGAAGGACTTCTGCAATCGTCATGCAGCCCGCCATATAAGGAATGGCATAACGGTTACAACATCTTGCGATGGCTTCATCGAAATGCGGGCTCACAATGTACTCTGCGCCGTTTAAGATTGCGATTCGAGCCGTTTCAGAGTCTAGAACTGTACCAGCACCTACAATCAGTACGTCTGACGAAAAGGTTTCTTTGAGAGATTTGATAACCGATTCCGCTCTGGGGACAGTAAAAGTGACCTCAATAGCTGGAATGCCGCCGTCGATACAAGCTGCCGAAATAGTGGCTGCTTCTTCTGCCGAATTGGCACGTACGACTGCAACAACACCTACATCTGTGATGCGCTTAATGATTAAATGTTTTTGTAACATAAAATTCCTCCGTTCCATATTATGAAACGCAATATCGTATTGCGAAACTCAAGTTGATTATATCGAAAAGAATATCAAAAAGCAATAAAAAATTGTTTTATAATTTATAAGGATGGCATTGTAAGAAAATCGTAAGATTTATATGGATAGAATTGTCATGAATAGTTGGTATGATAGTGGAGAAAGGATGATAGCAATGAATAATTCGACAATACTGGTTTGCGATGACGATCGCGAAATAGTGAACGCAATTGGTATTTACCTGATACAAGAAGGCTACACGGTGGTTAAAGCCTATGATGGTCTACAGGCTCTGGAAGCGATAAAGGCCAATGAGATTCAACTGATTATCATCGATGTGATGATGCCCAAGATGGATGGCCTGACGGCGCTGATAAAATTAAGAGAGACACATAAGCTACCGGTAATTGTACTTTCGGCAAAATCAGAGGATACAGATAAAATAATAGGCCTCAATTTCGGTGCAGACGATTATGTCACTAAGCCTTTTAATCCATTGGAACTGATGGCGCGTGTTCGATCGAATATGCGACGGTACACGGATTTTGGCGCGGCAAAGTCTTCTCCAACAAGCCTAAGAACTGGTGGGTTAGTACTAGATACTTCGAGTAGATGTGTAAGGGTTGATGGCGTGGATGTGGCACTAACGCCGACTGAATTTAAAATCGTCAATTTGCTCCTCAGCAACCTGTCTGTGGTGATGTCTTCTGAGACCATCTATGAAAAAGTTTGGGAGGATATGTCCTTCTCTGTTGAAAACACGGTTGCGGTACATATCAGGCGTATAAGGGAAAAGATTGAAATCAATCCTAAGGAACCAAAATACATAAAGGTGGTGTGGGGTGTTGGCTACAAAATGGACAAAATTTAAGTATTCCGGATTTACAAAAGCACTGACTAGCTTACTTGTTTTAGCTGGTGGGACAGTTTTTATCTGGTGTTTCCTGTGGTACATGTTATATGGGAATCTCACCAAATCGGAGTTGGCGGATAACTATGAATACAGCAATGAATTTATGATGCGGGTAGATATGGTTGCAGAATTGACGACCAGTCTGAAAAGTATAGAGAATATCAATCGTCTAACCCTTGAAGAGGACGAGGATCGGACGGACCTTTACGAACGGTACAATCAGGTCAATAGGACTTTAGATGAATCAGTGAACTTTGTTTACATCATCAGGGACTTAAAGACCAATAGACTTGTAAATACTAATACAGACTTGAGCATCAATGACCTAATG
>JAFGTX010000274.1 GCA_016938815.1 Clostridia bacterium
TGGATATGATGTATAAATATAATAATTTTATCGTAAGGACTGGAGAATGAAAAAATGGCGTTTGGATTTTAGAATCTGGCACTGGGTACATGCTGCAGTGGTGTTAGGGCTGCTAGGGACGGTGTTTTTAAGAAAAACGTTTTTAAGCTGGAGAACCAACAGCGAACTGCTCAGCCAAAAGCTCGGCGAAATGAACCTGGAAGTAACCACAGAACAGGCAAAGATACTGGCAAAAGCCGTCCGTGCGCCTATGTGGGAGTGGCATATCCTTCTGGGGTATGCGCTGGCGGCGTTGCTGGTCTGGAGGGTTTTGCTCTTCTTTACCGATAGCGGAAAACGCAATTACCAAAAGCTCAAAGAGGAGACGCTTCACAAAAAGATCGTCAAAGTGGGTTACGTCGCGATCTACGGGATTTTGATCTTTATGGCTGCAAGCGGCCTGATCCTTCATTTCCATGAAGCACTCTCCCTAACCGAAGAGGGGACGCATACGCTCAAAGAGCTTCACGAGTTTGTCTATAACGCGGTACTCATTTTTGTTCCGCTGCATATTATCGGCGTTATCATCGCAGAAACCAGAGAGGAAAAGGGGATCATCTCTGAGATGATTCACGGCGGGGAGAGATAGGGGAGGCTATCGAGCTATACCTCTTTCTTTCATTGACATATTTTATCCGTTACGGTAGTATCCTGCTTATGAAGCAAAGCTGGTATTATCTTATAGCTATCCTTGTCATCATGGTGAATGCAGTATTGTTTGATATCGCTTTGCCTGACTATGTTGACCATACACTTGAAATACAGGTTGAGATGTTGCTGGAAGAGAAAGAGTCAAAGACATCTGATGATTTCACCGCCAATATCCTGACATCTGATTTCAGAGATACCTATGCCTTTGCGGGCTTTTACTGGGTGGTACCCCGTATCAATCTTCTCTATCTCAACAGCATATTCAAACCCCCTATATCCCTCCATTCTTAACCAACAATCATTTTTTATCAAACCATTAAAATCAATAACCATTCAGGAGAATAATAATGAAAAAATTACTCGTGCTTACAACGATAGTAGGCTTTTTGATAGGATCCAACGGATATGCAGTGTCACCTATGACTGTAGAGGAAGAGAAAATACTCAAGGCAATACAAAAAGGCGCCCAGAAAGATGCATGGATACAATATACCCCCTCGGAAACAGGCGCTGCGCAGAGACTCTATTTCAAAAAAAGGCTCAAAAACCATCAATACCATGCATACAGATATCAAAACAGGGACAGAAACAGTTATACGACGGTCTATGCAGAGGTAGCATACTCAAACAACGGTTTTGACGTACAATTTGTAGACAAGGTAGGCATGAACCCTGGCAGGCTCGGCAGCGACAGCAGCCTGGATAAAAGCCTGGACGAACTCAGAGAAGCGATCGATCTTGAACTCTCTGCCCGCTCATAGGCGATCATTTTTTTCGCACATCCTTCGGAACGATGGATGTGCATCTTTCTACAGTCTTCCAACGCTCCAGGCATGATACAGAAATAGGTAAATCTGTGACTAATCACAAATATGCTAGAATTGGGCAACTATTACAAAAAGGGGAGTTTGTATGTTTCGGTTTTTTTTAGCAAATATAGCCTTATTGATCTTATCATACCCATATCGATAGAGAATAAGAAAAGCCAAAACAAGCAAAAAAAAGATGATACTTAAAATACTGATAGAAGAACATAAAAAGAAATTTGGGAAAGAGCCTGTGATTGTTGATATGGATTTACATGACCCTGAAACACTCATAGGGTTGATCATGGATGCAATAGCAGAGAATAAGCCGTACGATGAGTCGGAACAGCTCAGTGAAGAAGAATAAAGGTCTCATGATAAAGTGAGGTGTTACATAGCCATCAAATGGCATCACCTTGCTTATCGTCAATATGAGCGGGATGAAACTGTATTTATAATTTGAATGAACGAGTTTGTATCTTAAGTTTGTATGGGAAATATTTTTTTGAAGATTGGTTGCGGAAAAAGGATTTGAACCAATGACCTTCGGGTTATGAGCCCGACGAGCTACCAGACTGCTCTATTCCGCGACAACAGTTGAAAGTATATAAAATGATTAAAAATTATATATTGATATTGGTTGCGGGAGAAGGATTTGAACCAACGACCTTCGGGTTATGAGCCCGACGAGCTACCAAGCTGCTCTATCCCGCGACAGTTAAAAATGTAAGGATATAAAATCCTAAGTGGATGGGGTAGAGGGATTCGAACCCCCGAATATCGGTACCAAAAACCGAGGCCTTACCGCTTGGCGATACCCCAACA
>JAFGTX010000042.1 GCA_016938815.1 Clostridia bacterium
CCTACATACAGATTACAGACGGAGGCTCATCGGCTATGGAGCTTTTGATTACAGGGGTTTGCGGACCTGCGGGTTCTAATGAAAAGCCGCTGATGATGATAGCCCCGGCTTATACAAACTATATGTCCTTCGCACAAAGATTAGGACGCAAAACAGTAGCGGTCAATAGAACACTCAATGAAGATGGCAAATTCACACTTCCCGAGCTAGACAAAATCGAAGCCGCCATACAGACCGAAAAACCAGGTGCACTTTTAGTGATTCCCTATGATAATCCGACCGGGCAGCTGTATGACTATGCCACACTCAAAAACCTCGCAGAGCTGTGCGTCAAATACAATCTTTGGATGGTCAGTGACGAGGCCTATCGAGAGCTCTATTATGAAAACGATAAACCCTTAGTCAGCATTTGGGGGATTACAGATCAAGAAGTACCCGGCATTGAAGGCCGAAGAATCAGCATTGAGACAGCCTCCAAGGTATGGAATGCTTGCGGCTTGAGAATTGGTGCACTGATTACCGATAGTGCCGCATTCAACAATCGTTCAGTCGCGGAATATACAGCCAATCTGTGTGCCAATGCCATCGGGCAGTATATTTTCGGTGCGCTAGCGCATGAGAGCAAAGAGCAGATTGCTGAATGGGCTCAAAAGATGAGAGATTACTATAGAGGACTCATCTTAGAGGTATACAACGGACTAAAAGAACTTGAACCACGCCTCATCGTTTCAAGTCCGGACGCCTCGATTTATTCGGTAGTCGATGTCAGAAATGTTGTTAAACCGGGATTTGATGCCATAGATTTTGTGCTTTATTGTGCCCAAGACGGTTTAGTGGTAGTAGATGGAGTAGAGACAACGCTTTTGGTGGCACCAATGAAAGGCTTTTACGATATACCTGAAGGACAAGAAAACCCAGGCTGCACACAATTTAGGATATCCTTTGTAGAAACACCTGAAAACACAGCGAAAATCCCTTACCTTTTCGTGGAGCTCCTTAAGCAGTTTGAAGCACA
>JAFGTX010000275.1 GCA_016938815.1 Clostridia bacterium
ACACTTGCTGGACTGGGCTGGATTGGTAAGTCTGCCTTATTCGTTACAAGGTCACATGGCTCGGCACTGCGATTGACTTCTGTGGTGACCGATATGCCGCTGAACTATGGGGAAGCCATTTGTGAATCCCAGTGTGGCAGCTGTTCCAAATGTGTTGAGGCGTGTCCTGGTGAGGCGATGGCTGGCACATTATGGCGCCCAGACGTGGATAGAGACTTCTTCTTCGATGTAGTGAAGTGTCGAACCAAGGCGCGCGCCTTATCTCAAGAGAGACTACAGAAGGAAATTACCCTATGCGGCAAATGCATCGAGGTATGTCCTTATACACAAAAGTACATAAATAGCTGATATGAGAAAAACCCTGAGCGACTGTATAAGCAGTGATCAGGGTTTTATAATTAGCTATGCGTTTTTATCCAGAGCCGAGATCCGATCACTAATCGGTGGGTGGGAATAAGTCATTTTTACCATCCATGGGTGAGGTGTCAAGTTGGAGAAGTTCTCCCTTGCAAGGACTTTCAGTGCGTCTACCATGGCGTTGTTATAGCCGACCGTCGCTGAAAATGCGTCGGCGCGGTACTCGGCCTTTCTGGATAGAGCGGTCAGTGGAATACCGGCAACCATGCCTACTGGTTCCATCAAGATGCTGAAAAGAATCATGGCAAAGCCATAATGCACGCCGCTAAATCCGAATGCCGCCGCAAAGGCCTCTGATGATAGGAAAATCAGCAATATGCCAAGGGATACACCCAGTTGTACAGAAGACGATAAAAAGTTCTTGAGGACGTCCTTATGCTTAGCATGACCGATTTCATGAGCAAGGACGGCAAGTACTTCCTCCGTTGTACACTTTTCGATCAAGGTGTCGTATAGGATGATGTGCTTGAAGCGACCGAAACCGGAAAAAAAGGCATTCAGTCTCGAAGAACGCTTGGACGCATCCATGACACTAATTTTCTTGACGGCATAGCCCGTTTTTTCTGCAAGGGCATTGACGCCATCGTAGAGTTCACCTTCGGTCAGTGGTGTCAATTTATTGAAGAGACGTATGAAGACCTTGGTGTAGAGCAAGTTGATAATCAGCGAGATGGCAGTAATCAGCAGCCAGCCGTAAAGCAGGGCAGCATTGCCGAAATGCTGATAGAGGGCCAGCAATGCATATAGCAGACCACCACCTAAAATAGCGGTAAGGAGCAGGCTCTTGATTTGATCGACGACGAAGAGTTTGACGGTGGACTTGTTGAAGCCATACCTTTCTTCTATGCTAAAGGTTCGATAAATGCTGAACCCGATATTAAGCAGATAAGCGATGACGTAGTACAAGCCTAAGAAGATTAGGGATTGCAGAATACGGTTATCGGTATAGGGTGCTGCAAACGCTGCTAGTTTGGGGAAAATGCCAGCAAGCAGGAAGACAAGCAGTGCGCCGGTATCCACCAGCTTTCTGAAGATGGAGAGTTTAAAAACTTCCATGGTGTAATTGAGCCATTTGGCATAGTCCTTCTGGTCGTAGACGTCAGCGACATTTTCAGGAATCGGCGCATGCCGATGCTTATAATTTAAAATAGAGAGACCGATGTCTATGAAAAAGACGATGGCGATAATCAGTAGGGTGCATTGGAACATAAGGACCTCCTATTGTTGTGATATATCTAAGTATAGCAAAAATACCGCCGATTCCTAGAATTTTCCTTAGGAAGCAGCGGTATTTTATGGTTATACAAGTATCGTCTATGCCTTTTTTACGGGGGCGATAGGTGCTGGTGCTTTGATGACAATCAATTCCAACTGGTCATCATGTTGGTTAGTGGCTTCCATTTTTGTATCAAAAGGAATTTTGAGAACCGTACCCGCTTCATAAACGGCGGTTTCCTGATCGCCTAGGTTGATAGATAATCGACCTCGGACGACCGTCATGTAAACGTAAGTGGCATTGGTGAAATGGGTTGGTGTCCCTTCCCCTTTGTTGAAAATCATGTGCATATAATGGATATGGTCATCGCCGATGACCTTTTCTGTCAATCGCTCGTTCTGAGCCGTTAATTTAAAAACTTGTTCAATCATAGTTACCTCCTGAATCACTTCTTGATTTAAATTCATTATAGCGATAAACTGTAAAAAAAAGTGTTACCATGGTAACGTTTTTGGGAGGTTGTATGGATTATTTGGATTTGATACTTGAAACACCGATTCTAAGCCCCTTTAGCCCAGAAGAAATCAAAGACTTTCTTGAAACGGGTAAGCTGAAATTGGTGACCTATAAAAAGCATGCCGTGATTCATTTTGACGGTGAAGTCTGTAATCGTGTCGAAGTGGTGATTCAGGGCAAGGTTAGCGTTGAACGGATCGATATGGAAGGCAATCTGCTGACCATATCCGAATTTCAAGAAGGGGATATACTGGGAGGTAACGTGCTGTTTTCCAGCCATCCGGTTTATCCGATGACAGTGAGTGCCAAGGAAGACGCTGTAGTGGTTGAGATTTCTAAGGGCGTCATCTTTGAATGGTTGACGTCCAACGCCTTGTTCTTAAGGGCCTATTTGGAATTCGTTTCGGACCTCACCACGATTCTGGCCAATAAAATAAGAAATACGATCCAGCTGCCCCTTCGCGATAAAATACTGAATTTCTTGAGGGGTGAAGTAGAGGTACAAGGTAGTTTCACCATTGTCCTGAGACAAACGAAAAAAGCGCTGGCAGAACAACTGGGGGTCCAGCGCACTTCGCTCTCAAGGGAATTGAAAAAAATGTCGGACGAAGGCTTGATTAGGCTGGATCACAAAAAGATTACCCTCTTGTCGTGAAAAAGAAAAAAAATAGTTTTTATTTTATTTTCCACGGGTATATAAGCAATAAGAATACCTGGTGAGAGGGGGATTAAATATGTCAGTTCATTTCTTTTACGATTATAAAGACGAGTTGATTAAAAAATTAAAAAGCCATTATTCTGAGTCCCTAGATATTCAAGAAGTTGTCATGAATGAGAGAAAGCAGATTGATGAAGCGGTTCAACTTATTGACCATTATTTTGACGAATTGGAAAGAGAGTTGAAGGATGTATTCACCGTATCGAATGGGGAAGTGAAACTCGAAAGAAATGGCGAGGCATTGATTTATTTCTCAATTATGGACGGTTCCGTTAAATTTGTCAGAAAGGATCGATCAATCCAAATCGTTATGGGTTTCTATGTTCCGGAAGAAGGCGAAGTAGAATCTAAGGTTGTGGCTTATATTATTCCAGGCACAAAAAAAGCGAAAATCAAAAAAGTCGGCAAGGTTCACAATGGCAGTACCTTTGATGAGAATGCATTGAATCACTTCATGCGCATGGCATTCAAGGACATGTTCTATAGTGAAGAAGAGCTGAATGTTTCAATCGAATAAGCGTCAAAACAAAAAAATGAACCGTCAAATTATAATTTGGCGGTTTTTAATTGGTTCAAAAATTGTTCGATGCGTTTTCTATTGGTGGCCATATTGACACGCATGAAACCTGTTCCAGTAGTTCCGAAGGCAGTTCCAGAGTTGAGGGCCACTTTGACATCGTTTATGAAAAAGCGTTCCAGCGCTTCTTGAGACAAGTTTAGTTGGCGACAGTCCAGCCAGAGTAAATACGTACCTTCCATGTGAAACGCCTTGATTTCAGGTAGGTTGTCCTTTAAGTAGCTGTTGACGTAGTCGATGTTGCCTTGAAGGTAATCCAGTTGAGCTTCCAGCCAATCTTCACCTTCTTCGTAGCAAGCGATTAGGGCTTCGATACCGAATACGGTAAGGGAATGTACGCCGATGCTGTCTGTGAAGTTGATGAATTTCTCGCGGATTTCAGGATTTGGGATGACGGCAACCGATGCAGAAAGACCGGCCACATTGAAGGTCTTACTCGGTGCATAGCAGCTGATGGTTCTGTCTTGCAATGCTTTTGAAAGACTTGCAAAAGGTGTATGTTTATAGCCTTTCAAAATCAAATCGGAATGAATTTCATCTGAAAGGACGAGGATGTCTTTTTCGACGCAGATGTCACCGAGACGTGTCAGTTCTTCTTTTGTCCAGACTCTGCCAATTGGATTGTGGGGATTGCAGAGAATCAGCATTTTCGTTTTGTCATCGATGTTTTTTTCAAAGTTGTCGAAGTCCATTTCATAGGTATTGTCTTTTTCAATGAGCGGATTTTCCACAAGTATACGGCCGTTGGTCTTTACGGAATTGAAAAATGGTGGGTAGACTGGCGACTGAATGATAATCTTATCCCCCGGTTCGGTGAGCGCATGAATGGTAAAGTTGATAGCTGCTACAATGCCTGGGGTTGTCGTTACCCATTCTTTTTGAATGTCAAAATTATGTCGGCGCTGCATCCAGTGGATGAAGGCGTCGTAGAACTCATCCGTACAAGCGGTATAGCCGAAAATGCCGTGCTGAGCCCGCTTGACAAGACGGTCAACGACCGCTGGTGGTGATTTGAAATCAGAATCGGCGACCCACATGGCGAGTGCGTCCTCAGTGCCATAACGCTCTTCTAACGCATCCCATTTGACACAGTAGGTACCGCGTCGATCGATATGTTCATCAAAATTATACATGCTATGAAACCTCCTTATGGTGAATGATAAAATTTATGTATTCTATTACAGTATGACTGAAAAATTATAAAAAAGCCATGATAATCATTTTTAAATTTTTCTGAAAATTGTATGATATAATTAGAATTACATATAGGATATGGGGGGCGTTATATTTATGAAAGATAGGATGTTGCGACTCGTGCTTGCTTTTTTAATGCTGGCATTGATATTTACGGTGACATTAATGACCAATCGCTTTATAGAAAATGATGTACTGCATGCGGCAATTATTGCACTAATGACGACGGGACTTGCTTATGGCATGTCTGAGTATTTTGTCGGCATTCAGGCGCGGATGATCAGTGCCTATGCCAAGGAAGTGATCAATGGCAGCGTTACGGCTGAGCCGGATTCAGGCATTAGCAAAAGCAATAGTGAAGTCGTTGACAGCATTCAGACGCTGGATAAAAACGTTAAAAGGGTCATCGGTAAGATGCTGACAACGACTG
Source organism: Clostridia bacterium (assembly GCA_016938815.1). GTDB lineage: Bacteria > Bacillota > Clostridia > Peptostreptococcales > Acidaminobacteraceae > JAFGTX01. The sequence goes on from JAFGTX010000275.1 coordinate 5,069, forward strand.
AAAAGTTGACGGATCTTATCGATGAATTGAAGGATAATAGCGAGATCATCGCAACGTCATCGGAACATGTGGCAACTAATATTACGGAAATTGCTCAGTCAATTGATCATATATCGACAGAGTCGGCAACCACGATGTCCAGTGCAGAGAAAATGGTTGAAGATATTTCGACCTTGACATCGGTAGCGGATGAAAACGTCTCTCTAGCAGGTAGGATGCAGGACAATTTAGTGGTGAACATCAATAATATCGAGGCTCTGATTGGTGCGACCAGTGACAGTGCAGTGTCCAATAAGACGATAGAAGAGAAAGTCGTAAAGCTTAACGGCGATATGAAGGAAATAGAACAGATTGTAGAAATCATAAACGGGATCAGTGAACAGACCAACCTTTTGGCGCTGAATGCATCCATTGAAGCAGCCAGAGCAGGTGAGTCCGGTAGAGGTTTTGCAGTTGTAGCAGAAGAAGTGCGTAAGTTAGCGGAAGAATCTGCGTTATCGACTCATAAAATCAAGGATATCATAACCAGCCTGAGTCAGGTGTCAGGTGAAATTACAAGGCTGATTAATCAAAGCACTAAGATCATCGACAACAACTTGGCCTTAGCGGGTAAATCCACAGCCTCCAACGAACAAATTACAAAAGATGTGTCTGTAACGATGTCCTCTATGGGCAATATATCAGCGCTTTGTAGCAAGCAACAGGCGACGACGGAAGACGTATTCAAGCTGATTGAAGCGATTACGGAACAGGCGAGTATGGTAACGGCCAATTCGGAAGAAGCGGCGGCCTTGACAGAAGAGCAGTCGGCCAGTATTGAAAATGTGTCGGCATCGGTTAATACATTGCATCAAGCGGCTAGAGAACTTGAGGGGATTGTTGAAGATTATAGACGATCATTGTCCATGGACAAACGTTCTGAAGAACGGATTACGGCGGCTGTCAAGAGTATAGAAAATTATGTGAGCACTTTGAAGCTGAGTGGGATACGAGATATTAAACCGGAACAGCTTTCAAAATTAGTTCGAGAAAACCCGAGTTATGAATTCATCGGTGTTGCGGATGTGCATGGTATGGCATTTGCTTTTTCAATGGATGTAGGGACAGATACCATTGATATCGGTTATCGTCGCTATTTTAAGGAAGCGCTCAAAGGCAAATCTTACGTATCAGAACCTTATATTTCAATGATTACAGATGAATACTGTGTTTCTGTGGCAGTGCCAGTGACTGTGGGGGCTAATTTAGAAGGCATTTTTATAACGGATGTAAAATTGAAGTAGCACATAAATAAAAAACGCCTTCGGGGCGTTTTTTTATTTAAGACTTTTATAATTTGCCTAGGTTGTTTTAATAACGTAATATCAAGGTAAGCATATGTACACATAGAGTACATAAATGTGTGATACCTTTTTTTGGGGGATGCTATAATATATTGGGAGGTGACGACCATAGACGAAGTAATGATTCAAATAGACAGTGTTAGAAAAGTGTACAAGGTGGGTTCTGAAAAAGTGGTTGCTCTGAATTCCATTACACTGGATATAAAAAGAGGGGAAGTGTGTTGCTTTCTTGGAACTTCCGGTTCCGGAAAATCGACATTGCTTAACTTGATGGCGGGACTTGAGAAGCCTACAAAAGGGGTAATCAAGATCAAAGATGAGGCCATCAGCAAGATGAATGAAAAACAGTTGGCAAAGTTTCGTCAGCAGTATATCGGATTTATTTTCCAATCCTACAACTTGATTCCGACGCTTACTGCCGTTGAAAACGTCAGTTTGCCATTGACCTTTAGACGCGTGCATAAGCATCCTCGCGAGAAAGAGGCCAAGGCGCTGTTGAAGGCAGTGGGGCTCAAGCAGCATATGCACCATAAGCCGACACAGATGAGTGGTGGACAACAGCAACGTGTGGGTATCGCAAGGGCCTTTGTCGGGACACCATCCATTATCTTTGCGGATGAGCCGACGGGAAACTTGGATTCCAGAACATCGGAAGAAGTCATGAACATGATGCTTAAAATGGTACGCGATCGCCAGCAGACCTTTGTGATTGTTACCCATGATCAGGAAATTGCAAAATACGCGGACAAAGTTGTCTATATATTAGACGGCAATATAGAAAAGATTGAAGAAAAGACAGACGATATCAGGAGGTATGTACATCATGAAGAATAGAATACTGTGTTTGGCAATGGTTTTTGCCATGTTGCTGAGCATGACGGCGATTGGGCCGGTGGGGTTTGC
>JAFGTX010000276.1 GCA_016938815.1 Clostridia bacterium
CCGAAGGCTCTTTATGAGCATTACCTTGAGGTGATGTCAACTTCTGAGATTGAAATCTGTGTTAGTGGCGATATCGATTTTGCTCATGTGGAGCAATTGGTTAGGGAGAATCTCAATTTCAAGGTGAGCGGGTGTGTGGCTTATCCTGATGAAGAAAATAATATTAAAATTGAGCAGGTAAGAGAAGTCGAGGACCGTTTTCACATCAATCAAGGAAAGTTGTCTATTGGCTATAGAACCCATACCGCTATGGATGATCCCCTTTATGAAGCCAGTGTCATTTTCTCCTATATACTAGGTGGCGGCGCCAATTCCAAACTGTTCAAGAATGTGCGTGAAAAGGAAAGCCTTTGCTATTATATTTTTGCAAGAAATGAGAAATACAAGTCGATTATGATGATTAGTTCTGGCATAGAATTTGAAAATAAAGAAAAGGCTCTGAATTTGATTGACCATGAGTTCAATGAAATGCTTAAGGGCAATTTCACGGAAGAAGATTTGCGCATTGCCAAGGATAATCTAAAATCGAGTCTGAATTCGGTTTCGGATTTCCAGAATTCATTCCTGAACTATTATTATTCGACGATTATCAGCAACAAGCCTTTTGACATCGAAGCACGGAAAGCGGCAATCGAATCCGTCACGAAAGAAGAGGTTTTGGAAGCGGGTAGACGTATTGAAAAGGACACCATCCACTTTTTGAATAAGGAGGAAGCATAATGAGCATAACGAAGCAATACAACGACTTACTGAATGAAACCCTCTATATGAAAGTGCATCCTTCAGGACTGAAAATGTATTTCATACCGAAAAAAGATTTTTCCATGAAATACGCCTTTTTCGCAACAGAGTACGGTTCTATCTACAATGAATTTGTGAATACGGAAACGGGAGAAAAGTCGTCGATGCCTCTTGGTATCGCCCACTTTTTAGAACATAAAATATTTGAGGAAAGCGAAGGCAACATTTTCGAGCAATTTGCAAAGTTAGGTGCCAATGTGAATGCCTATACCAATTTTATGTCGACGGCCTATATGTTTTCCACGGTTGACCACTTTTACGAGGCTCTGGGCTTACTGATGAACTTCGTTCAAAAGCCTCACCTTACTGACGAAAATGTTGAAAAGGAAAAGGGTATCATCGGTCAAGAAATCAAAATGTACGATGACAATCCGGATTGGCGCGTTTATTTCAATACACTTTCAGCCCTTTATAACGAGCATCCGATGAAATATGACATTGCCGGCACGGTTGAATCAGTCAATTCGACGACGAAAGAAGATTTAGAAAAATGCTATGATGCTTTCTACACACCGGACAATATGATTGTTTTCGTGATCGGTGATTTGGAATCAGAAGATGTCTTTGACTGCATTGAGAATAATTTGACGGAAGACTACCTAGGTCGCAAGAAAATTGATAAAATCTTCTTGCCGGACGAAATCGATGCGGTGGCTCAAAAGGAAGTCTATGAAAAGATGGATGTACCAATGCCTCTCTTCAATATTGGTTTCAAGGATATGGCTATTCCGTCAGATTGGAAAAAACGCTTGAAAAAAGCGATCGCCATTAAAATTTCACTGGATATGGGATTCGGTCGAGGTACCCAGTTTTATGAAAATCTGTATGACGAAGGGCTTATTAATTTTTCGTTCTCTGGAGACAATTCTTATGGCAGAACTTTTTGCCATACGCTCTTAGGTGGTGAATCAAAGGCACCTAAAGAAGTGATTGAACGGGTGGTTGATGAAATCAGGAATATCAAACGAGACGGTTTCGACGAGGCGGTATTCAACAGGATTAAAAAGAAAACGATTGGACGTTATTTGAGTTCATTTAATTCTATTCAGTATATAGCCAATTCCTTCGTTGCCCATTATATGAAGGGCATCGATATGTTTGAGTACCTTGAGGTACTCAAGGAAATTGATTTGGCATACGTGGAAGCTGTTTTCAGAGCACATTTCGATGAAGACAATTACACAGTTTCGATTGTTGAATAGAGGTGACAGATGAATCCGGTAGCATTTGAAGTATTTGGTTTGGAAGTAAGATGGTACGGCATATTTATTGCCACAGCCATGTTTCTTGGTTCTCTTTTGTTTCTAAAAAACACCAAGAAAGCAGGCTATCTGGAAGATGATATTTATGATATCATTTTGCTAGCGTTCCCTTCAGCGATTGTTGGCGCGCGGCTTTACTACGTCCTATTCAATTGGTCCTACTATTCAGGGGATATTATGAGGATGATCAACATACGTGGTGGTGGCCTTGCCATTCACGGCGGCTTAATTGGGGGCTTTCTGTCAGCATATTTGATGTGTAGACATAAAAAATTGGATTTTGCAGATTTGGTCGATCGGGCAGCACCACTCTTGCCAATGGGACAAGCTATTGGTCGATGGGGGAACTATACGAATGGAGAAGCACATGGTGGTCCAACAAACTTGCCTTGGGCGATTCCTGTCGATGGTCAAATGGTGCATCCGACATTTCTCTATGAATCGATTTGGAATTTTGGATTGTTTTTATTTTTATTGTGGTACGGCAAACGCAAAAACTTCAAGGGCGAGCTGCTATTGATTTACATGGGGGTTTACTCCGTCGGCAGATTCTTCATTGAAGGCTTACGTACAGACAGTTTGATGTTAGGACCAATTAGGATGGCGCAATTTATCAGTTTGGTCTTCATTGCCATTTCAATGGCACTGTGGTATTACCTATCCAAAAGAAACAAGGTTAAATGATAGATATAATGGCGTCGACCCTTTGGGTTGGCGCTTTTCTTGTGTAAAGCCCCCATTTAGGGGTAACTATAGAGTAAGGCTGTTTTCAGCCAAACAGGAGGGGGAAATATGCGCGTTGTACCAGTTGAGTATGCATTAGGACATGAAGTAGCTGAGGCCATATTTGATACAAATGGCAGAATGTTAGTGAAAAAAGGTCTGCATTTATCAGAACAATTGATTTTAAAAATTAAATCCAATGGTATATTTTCCGTCTATATTAATGACCGTTTCAGCAAAAATATTCTGAAACCACCCATCTCTGAACATATGAAAAATGTAACGATGATGGAAATGGTTGCGGTGTTCGAAGAGGCGCGAAAGCTGAAACTATCAGACAAGAGCACTTATAAAGCAGCGGAAGGGAAAATGGCAAAACTGATTGAAAGTGGTCGGGACATCATGTATGAATTGGATGAGCTACCGATTTTAAAAATCAACTACACAGACATTAAAAGTGTGAATATGTACACCTATGGGCATCCAATCAGTGTTGCGATTATGTCTTATATCATGGCCCAAAAACTCAAGTTCACGAAAGAGGAATGTGAGAATATTTTTAATGGTGCCTTGTTTGCCGATGTGGGTATGAGCTTTATCAATGAAAGTCTATTTATGAAAAAAGGCAAGTTGGATGTGGCAGAATTCATTAAAATCAAAGAACATCCTAAGTTGGGCTATGATTTCATTTACGATTTCTATTTTGCCAACACCTACGTGAAGATGATCGTGTTACAGCATCAGGAGAAAATCGACGGTTCTGGGTATCCCTATGGGATAACCGGAGATAAAATCCACAAGCTGGCCAAGCTTGTTGCGATTGCGGACGTGTATGGCGCCATGACTTCTGATAGAATTTACGCACGAGCGACAAGCTCTGCGGAGGCGATTGAATATATCATGGGCGCTGCAGGTAGGCATTTTGATTTTGATTTTGCTAAGGCTTTTGTGTCGACGATTGTGCCCTATCCAGAGGGTAGCTTAGTAAAGATGAATACAGGCCATGTTGCACTAGTAGAAACCACGAATGAGGCGTTGCCACTGCGACCGGAAATTAGGTTGATCGATCCGGGACGCCGGATTTTGGAGAAGACATCTGTTGATTTAGCAGATGAAAAAACGTTGATTATTGAAGGTTTAGAGTATGAATGTCCTTAAACTGGGGGAGGGAATGTTATGAAGCGTATTTCGAGTAAGATTTTAAGATTGGTTATCGTCAGTATGCTCTTGGTGGCGATACTGCTTAGTGGCGCAAGTTTTTATTCTATTTACAAATCAGGCAATAAAAAAGTTGCGGAAATTGAGCAGCAATTAAGAGACAGTTATGACTTGTATATTAAGGGTCAAGTTCAAACCTTGCTTTCTTCGTTAGATAGTATTGATGAAATGGAAAAAGCGGGGAAATTAACGGCAAAAGAAGCTGAAACCCTTACTGCTGACACGATTCGTAAGGCAGCTTACGGCGAAGGCGGCTATTTCTGGGCAGATACGATGACGGGTGTCAATGTCGTGCTCCTAGGTAAAGCGGATGTTGAAGGCACTAGTCGTATTGATTTAACGGATACTCAAGGCAATAAAATCATCCAAAACTTTATTGACATCATCAAAAAAGATGGTGAAGGGTTCTCGGATTACTATTTTCCTAAGCCAGGCTCAGATGAACCGCTGAGAAAACGTGGTTTTGTAAAATTGTATCCAAAGTATAATTGGATCATTGGTACGGGCAATTATGTGGACGATATCGACCTGCTGGTTGAAGAAGAGAGAGCTATGGTTGCCAACCAACTTCGAAGCGATCTCTTAACGGGTATAGGTGCGCTTGCCATAGCGCTTGTCATTGGACTTTCTGTGGCGTATCGATTCAGTTTGACGATTTCAAGACCGATTATCAAAGTTACTGAATTGGTCAATAAGACGGCTACGTTGGACTTGAAAGATGATCCGGCGTACGACTATCTGCTTGCCAACAAAGATGAGACTGGGGTCATGGCCAATGCTGTCGCTGATCTAAGAAAGCAACTGGTAGAGGTCATTCACAATCTGCAAGAGGATTCCGGCACACTGAAGGAAGCATCAGGCACAATGAAAACAGTAGCGAGTAACGGCATAGAAAGCATTTTCAATGTAGGTGAAGCAGTTACCGAATTTTCGAAAGGTGCTCAGGAACAGGCTAGAGATGCGCAGATTGCAGCAGAACAGATGCAAAATCTTGCAACTGAGATTGCAGAATCGACCGAGAAGTCTGGAGTTATTCAATCCCTTTCAGCAGAGATTAACGAGCAAAATGCTCAAGGTGCTCAGTTGGTGGGTGATTTGGTTAAACAGTTTGATGTGACTATTGCTTCTACGAATTCTTTGAACGATAACGTTCAGATGTTAGGTGCGTTATCTGCAAAGATCACAGATATCACCAACACCATTCAAAGTATCGCGGAACAAACCAATTTGTTGGCGCTTAATGCGGCGATTGAAGCTGCTCGTGCCGGTGACGCAGGAAGGGGCTTCGCGGTGGTTGCAGACGAAATCCGTCAATTGGCAGAGCAGACCTCAAAATCAACTGCTGAAATTGAAGGCATCATTGAAAATATCCTGTCAGAGATTCATGTAACAGAGACCAACATGAAAGATTCGAAGGAAGCTGTTCAAGTTTCCAGCGAAGTCGTTGTCAAGGTTCAAGATGCTTTCCAACGTATCAACGAATCCATGAACAAGAACTTTTTAGCCCTTGATATCCTCAGCACCAGCCTTGAGGGTGTCGATGCCAATAAGAATAAAACCATCGATTCTATCGAAGGTATCTCAGCAATTACAGAGGAAAATGCGGCATCTTCCGAAGAGATTGCAGCTACCATGGATACTCAGGGTGAATTGATGCGTAGTTTGAACGATCAAGCTGAAGAGGTTCAACGAATTTCTGCTAGACTGTCAGGCATCATCGAAAAATTCATCATATAAACATTCAGTAGCAGTGCTATAGAGGCCCCTATGATCGGTAAGACGTAGGGGCTTATTATATTGCAGAAAAATCCGGATAGGGCAAGCCCGACAGGGTAAACCGATTTGATCAGAGACATGATGATACCCATGACCCGCCCTAAATAGGCTTGATCAACGTTGCGTTGCAAAAGTGTGATGATGGGGATATCTACGTATGAAATGGCCATGCCGAAAAAAAGATGAATGATGCCAAAGTAAAGTACTAATAGTATATTGTCGTTTTGTAGCCCTTTTAGATGAGCGGTTAAACCGATAAGGATCAGTAAGACGGCGATGACTTTTAATATATGAAGCAAAATTCTTTCGAAACTGTACTTTTTAGATAATTTGGTGATGGTTACACCACCTATGATGAGACCGATGGGAAAGGTGGCCTCTATTGCACCATAGACTTCTGGTGGTTTCTGAAGCAGTGTATTGATGATATAAGGTACCGGAACGGTCACCGAAAATCCTAAAATGAAATTGAGCACTAGGAAATAGAGAATATAGCCTTTGATTTGAGGTTTACTTCGTAAGTAAGCTAATCCTTCCTTTAAATTGTCTCCGATATTCAGGGTTTTCGAGGAGACTTTGACATCTACCTCTGGAAACTTCAACTGGGTTTCGATGAGGGCAGAGAGCAGGAATGAAAGTCCGTTGATCAGGACGAAGGTACCGATATCGACAAAGCCATAGATGAGACCACCCGTAAGGGGTGCAGAGATGATGGCTACGGAACGTATGACTTGTGATGTGGCGTTTACCCGTTCGTAATCTTTGGCTTCAAAGAGTAGGGTTTTAGCGGAGAGCATGGCGTTGTCGAAACAAGTGGAAAGAATACTGATGATAAAAGTCGTCAGGTAAATGACGGACAAGGTCATGTGATGCATCTTGAAGAGTAGGAAAAGCAGCAAAAATAGGATGCCACTCAATGTATCTGCAATCACCAGCAAGTGTTTCTTGGAATAGCGGTCAACCAAGGTACCTGATATTGGACTGAGCAGGACAACGGGCAAAATGCCAACGATCAAGGTGGTTGCGAAAGATTGCGCCGATTTTGTAAGGGCTAGAACATAGAGGCCGATGGCAAAATTGTACGTAAAAGTTCCGAACAGGGAAATTGCCAGACCGGTGATATAAAGTGAGAAATTACGATTGTTTTTTAACATGAATGTCACTCCTTTCAGTTTTACTGTACAACTGCGGGCAAGGGCGACATCAAGTGCGATGAGATGAAAAAAATATTGGATAAATCAAAAAAGATGGGGTTAGCCCCATCTTTTTTGTGCGTATAGCCAAATATTGGTCACCAAATCTTTCTTGGTGAAATAGTCTTCGTATTTACTTTCCTGATTGAATGAACCACCTTGTCCGATGTCGAGAATCTCAAATCCATGGTGGTTGAGATTGTCGAGAATGCGGTCTTTCTCAAAGAAGCGTCTTTGATCCAGTGACAAAGGATTGGTGAAAGCATATTTTTCGAAAATAATATAAGAACCAATGAGCTTGGTGTTTTCTTTGATCATGGGGGCAATGTCGTCCAGTAAAAATTGGGTGTGCTCAAAACCGTAATTTGAAGTACCGGAAGCGTCAACCAGAACATCGGCACATGTATTTTTTAAGGGCATTGCCTTAAAATCGCAGCAAATCATTTGTATCGGCAGTTGACTGCCGGCAGATTCAAGCATTTCTTTCAGATAGAGGTGTCTGCTGAGGTCGTGGTCAATGGCAATGTAAAGATGAGCCCTTTCGATACGCTTGATGGCACCGCGAATAAAAAATCCGTTACCAGAGCCAAGCTCTAATACGACTTTGCTGTCAAAGACGTCGGCGGTTAGTTTGCTATCAAACCAATTGGCACTTTTACGGATATTGGTGATGAGCTGGGTATCGGTATCCTTGATATAGTCGGAAAGCATGAAAGAAACGTCGTAACCACTTTCGATGTAAGGGCCGCTTTTCAAGATTCCGTTTTCAATAGCCAAGTGAGAGCCACATTGGCAGTGTAGCGTGCCGTTGAAGATCATATTATCTACGAGGTGATCCGTTTCTAGCTTCAAGCGTTCGTTGCCGCAGGATGGACAACATAAATAAGGTAAGAGATTCAGATGAATCCCTAACTGTGACTTGGCTTTAGTGGTTGACTGACTATCATTCAGTAGTTTTTCAAGTCCCGTGATGGTGCCTTTGATTTGGAGTTCCTCACTTTTCAACCATGCCAGCTGTTCTGCATAACAGGCGTGTAAATGGTCCTGATATTGTGCGCTGGGCAGATTGCTGAGTCGTTTGAAGTCTAGTATTTTTTTTATGGTTTTCAGAGGAAAGCGCATCGCTTTTAGGGCGACAATCTCTTCCAAGTCCGCTTGACATTGGTTATCGAAATCGTACTGCCCACCATTTTTTAGCGGCAACAAGAGTTTCAAATCCATATAGTGTCTCACGGCATCTATCGTAATGTCATTTTTCTGTGCAAATTCGCTAATTTTCATAGTGTCCTCCTGGCTTCATTATAACAAATGGAAATAAAAATATCGTAAAATTATATTTTTATAGGAAAAAAGTATAAAAAAGTGGGGGAAAGTGGTATAATGTGGGTAGTATTCCCACAAAGGGTGATGAAAATGTTTATAGGTGAATTTAGTCATACGGTGGATGCCAAAGGCAGAATTAATATCCCCGCAAAATTCAGAGAACAATTGAATGAAACCTTTTACGTGACGAAGGGCTTGGATGCGTGTCTGTTCGTATTTCCAGAGGAAGAATGGAAAGTCTACGAAGAGAAGTTAAAGGGATTGCCTTTGACGAATAAGAGTGCTAGGGCCTTTGTTCGTACATTTTTTGCTGGTGCAGCGGAATGTACATTTGATAAGCAGGGCCGTATCACGGTTCCGCAAAATCTTAGGGAATATGCACATCTTGAAAAAGATGTCATGGTTATCGGTGTCGGTACAAGAGTTGAGGTGTGGAGCAAACCAACTTGGGATAGCTACAATGATCCAGAAAACCTCTCTTACGATGAAATTGCAGAACAAATGGCTGAATTAGGGATTTAGAAATTGTTCAATGGGGTGAAATTATGGATTTTAAACATGTGACTGTGCTAAGAGAAGAATCGGTAGATTATTTGGAAATCAAGGAAGACGGTATTTATGTCGATGGAACCCTTGGTGGTGGCGGACACTCGGAATTGATTCTTGAACGTTTGGGTGAAAACGGCAGATTGATCGGTATTGATCAAGATGAGGACGCTCACGCGGCAGCGGCTAAAAGATTGGAGCGCTTTGGTGAGAAGTTTGTACCAGTAAGGGCCAATTTTGTTGAATTGAAAAAAGTATTGAGCGATCTTTCCATCGAAGCAATCGATGGCATGATTATAGATTTAGGTGTTTCTTCATACCAGTTGGATGAAGCAGAAAGAGGCTTCTCTTACATGAATGATGGTGAGCTGGATATGAGGATGGACAGACGTAAGTCATTGACGGCCAAAGAGGTTGTCAACACTTACAGTGTAGAAGAATTAACTCATATTATAAAAGAATATGGTGAAGATCGTTGGGCAAAGCGTATTGCAGAATTCATTGTGGAGCATCGCCAAGAGAAAGAGATCACAAGAACTTTCGAATTGGTAGATATAATCAAAAAAGCAGTTCCCTTAAAAGCTAGAAAAGATGGTCCACATCCTGCAAAACGTACATTTCAGGCAATAAGGATAGAAGTCAACAACGAACTGGGCATCATTAAACAAACGATTGAAGATTGTGTGGATTGCTTAAAACCGGGAGGGATTCTTTCAATCATTACCTTCCATTCGTTGGAAGACCGATTGGTCAAACAGACTTATAAGGATTTGAGCAAAGGTTGTATCTGTCCACCGGAATTACCGATTTGTCAATGTGACAACGAACCAAAAGTGAAGATTATTACGCGAAAACCTGCTTTACCAAGCGATGAAGAGTTGGATGTGAATCCAAGGGCAAGGAGTGCCAAACTTAGAGTAGCAAAAAAGTTGTAGCCAAGGAGGGACTACTATGGAAGCGGCTAGACCATTAGGGTATCCGTATAATGCGGATGTTGAATACCATAATTCTAGACTTGGAAAAGTCGATAAGTTACATACGAATTATAGAGAAGGTAGTGAAAAACATTTACGCGCAAAGCGGATTGCTTTTTTTCTAAAAGCAACCCTGGGAATTATTGCGGTCTTCGGTTGCCTTTCACTAATAGTTTATAGATATGCGATGATCAACGAGGTCAAATATAATATTTATAGCCTCCAAAAAGAAGTGAACGCGTTAAACATTACAATTGAAGAATTGAATACAAAACTCGATGGCAGTATTGTGCTGGATAAGATTGAACAAGAGGCAATAGACGAATTGGGCATGCAATATCCTCAACCGGAGCAAATTGTGTACCTGAATTCTCATTGGAATTATTCATTGGATGATGATGAAACTGTTGTTATTGCAACGAATGATGTTGAAAAACCTCTCATTGATGAAAGCACGGTGAACAGAATCAAATCATTTGCAGTTAAAATAGATGATGTGATTAACAAGTGATTGTACTGCGATAGAAAATAAACTACAATAAAAAGTGCTAATTAGTGTAATCATTAATCTAGCACTTTTTTTGATGAACAGCAGTATGTTGGGACGATATTAAACGGGAGTGGAATGCGATGAATGAACCGAGTAAATTAAACACGCTAAGGCTTACAATTGCCTTTACTGTGGTGGTCTTATTATTTTTGGGTTTGATAGGACGCTTGTTTTACATACAGGTCTTGAATGATGACGTTTATAAAAAGATGGCCATTAACCAACAGACTAGAGATATCGAACTGCCAGCACAGCGTGGTGCGATTTATGATCGTAATATGATGAAATTGGCGTTTAGCGTCAAAACTTTTACGATTTACGGACGACCAACTGAGATTGCAAATGCGTTCAAAGATGATGTGCGTAGTGCCAAGGTACATGAAGTGGCAGAAAAAGTCGCGACAGTTTTAGAAGGTGACGAAGACGAAGTTTATGATTTACTGACATCGGAGAAGGCCATTGTCAAAATAGAAAAATGGGTTTCGAAGGATAAGGCAGATTTAATATCAAAAGGTGGCTATGCAGGTATATGGGCAGTCGAAGATAACAAAAGGGTGTACCCTTATAATAATTTGGCTTCTCATGTTCTTGGATTTACGACTGTGGATAACAAGGGAATTTCTGGTATTGAGTATTCCATGAATGATAAGTTGGAGGGTGAACCTGGACTTATGGTGGTGAAGACAGATGTAAATGGTCGCGAACTTTCCAGTGAGGAAGGCAAATATTATGAGCCGACGAATGGCCTTAGCGTGGTGCTCACCATTGATGAAGTCATTCAGCATTTCACGGAAAAGGCCCTCGACAAGGCTTTGGAACAGCATAATGCCTTAAAGGTTATGGCTATTGTTATGGATCCGCAAACAGGTGAAATATTAGCGATGGCATCTAAACCGGACTATAATTTAAATGCGCCTTGGGATTTAACCGACTTATATGGTGAAGATTTCGATACATTACCGGATGAGGAAAAGACCAAGCTATGGAATAAAATTTGGAGAAATCCGATCGTAAGTGACACCTATGAACCGGGATCCACAGCAAAGCTCATCACGACATCTGCGGGTCTTGAAGACAATGTGGTGACGCCAAATTCTCAGTTTGAATGTAAAGGCTATGTGCAGGTATATGATAGAAAAATCAGATGCTGGGTCTATCCGGGCAATCATGGCAAAGAAAATCTGGTAGAAGGTCTTGAAAACTCCTGTAACCCAGTATTTATAGAGATTATTCAGCGTTTGGGTGCTCAGGCCTATTTTAAATACTTTGAAAGTTTTGGTCTTACAGAGAAAACGGGTATCAAGCTACCAGCTGAAAGTAAAAGTCTTTACTTGACGGCGGATAAGATTCGTCCTGTTGAATTGGCGACGATGTCCATCGGCCATGGTTTTTCTGTAACGCCACTTCAAATGATTACGGCAGCATCGGCGATTGGCAATAAAGGTAAGTTGATGGAGCCACATATTGTTAAGGCACTTGTAGACGATAATGGCAACGTTGTGGAATCTTTTGAACCAAACGTGGTACGTCAGGTTATATCGGAAAATACAGCGAATGAAATGCTCTTGATGATGGAGTCGGTTGTTGAAAATGGTTCGGGTAAAAAAGCATACATTCCGGGCATCAGAATCGGTGGGAAAACCGGTACGTCTGAAAAAATTGTTGCAGGCGATTATTCTAAGGACTTGGCGATTGCTTCATTTTACGGTATTGCACCATTAGAAGACCCTAAGATAGCAGTACTGGTCATCGTAGATGAGCCGGATGATACGAACTTTGGTAGTGTGGTTGCGGCGCCGGTTGCGAGAGAAATCATGGAAGATTCTTTGAGATATCTAGGTGTTACACCTGATATTCAGATTAACAAGAATTCGGTTCGTGTACCGAATCTCGTTGGCAAGACATTAGGCAGTGCCAAGAAAATACTTAAGGCAATCAACATCACCTATACAGTGCAACCTGCTGATATGGAGGATGATTCAAGGATGATCATCAAGCAATACCCGGTAGAGGGTGAAATGATCAATACTGGTGGGATGGTTATCTTAAATCTAGAGTAAATATGATATACTATATGGGTTAGTGAAAAAAACAGTAAAAGGTGAAAATATGAACGTAAAAGAATTATTATCGGGCTATGGTCATAGGGTTATACACGAGAATGTCGGACAGGTGATCCACGATATTCAGTATGATTCGCGTTTGATTGAAGCAGGCGATTTATTTGTGGCAATCAAAGGTTACCAAGCGGATGGACACGATTATATAGAAAAAGCGATTGAAAAAGGTGCTACGACTATTGTATGCAGCGATTTAGGCAAGGTAGCGCCAATTATGGAAAAGTATCATGATGTGCAGTGGATTTTTGTTGAAGATGCTAGAAATGCACTGGCTTACATGTCTGATGTATTCTATGACAAGCCGTCGAAGAAGATGGCTCTTGTCGGTATTACCGGTACCAACGGCAAGACTTCGGTATCGCTTTTGCTGAGCAATATGCTGGAGGCTCTAGACAAACGAACGGGTGTCATCGGCACCATCGGCAATAAGGTTGGACAGTCCTTTAGGAATACGTCGGTAACGACGCCGGAGTCTTTGAATTTGAACCGACTTTTCACTGATATGGTATCTGACAAGACGGATGCTTGTTTGATGGAAGTATCTTCTCATTCGCTGGCACTGGATAGAGTGGCCTTTTTAAATTATAATATCGGTATTTTCACCAATTTGACTCAAGATCATATGGATTTTCATCGTGATTTCGAAGAATATTACAGCGCTAAAAGACGTCTCTTCCTGATGACGGATACCTACAATCTCATCAATGTGGATGATGCTTTCGGGCGACGTATTGTCAAGGACATGGTGGCGCTTTCTGCTAAGGCGAAATCGGTCACTTACGGCATCGATAGGGCCGCAGATATCATGGCGCGCAATGTGCGATACAGCATGGCTGGTGTTTCCTATGACTTGTGCACAGCTGAATTTGAGGTGGCAATAAGGGTCAACATGCCAGGAAAAATATATGTTTACAACACCTTAGCGGCTATTGGCACCCTGATTTTGATGGGTGCTTCAAAGGAAGATGTCTTAAAGGCAGTAGCGG
>JAFGTX010000277.1 GCA_016938815.1 Clostridia bacterium
CTGCTGAGGATCTCCACCTAGACCATGATCACCATCATCATCATGGGATTAAAAGCGGGATGGGCAAATATGGCAGATTAATCGGCGCTTCTGTTCTTTTTTCAGTCGGCCTATTTGTAGGCTTTTCAGGTATATACCAAGTGGCTATTTTTATCGTTGCCTATCTGCTAATCGCTCAAAAGGTACTTGTTACGGCAGTTAAGAATGTCATCAAGGGGCAGATGTTCGATGAGAACTTTTTGATGGCCATTGCTTCTATTGTGGCCTTTGCCATCGGTGAGTATGCTGAGGGTGTTGCGGTCATGATTTTTTACGCACTTGGTCAATTGGCTGAAGATTACGCTATCGACAAATCAAAAGGTTCTATTTCTAAGCTGCTGGATCTCAAGCCGGATTATGCAACGTTGAAAACAGAGGACGGTACACGGCTGGTGAAACCGAACGAAGTATCTGTAGGTGACATTATCATGGTCAAAGCCGGAGAGCGTATTCCTTTAGATGGTATCGTCATCAGCGGGGACAGTTTGGTGGATACCGCTATGCTGACAGGAGAATCCTTGCCGGTGCATGCATTGGTGAATACAGAGGTGTTTTCTGGGACAATCAATTTGCATGGTGTTCTTGAAGTGCGCGTTTTAAAGGTATTTGGTGAATCTGCGGTTTCCAAAATACTTAAGATGGTTGAGAAAGCCAATGAGAATAAGGCCCCTACGGAAAAATTCATTACAAGATTTGCTAAAGTGTATACGCCTGCGGTAGTCTTTACAGCGGCAGCGATTGCGCTTGTACCACCTTTACTCTTGGGACAGACCTTTAGCACGTGGCTCTACCGTGGCGCTATTTTCCTAGTTGTATCTTGTCCGTGTGCCTTGGTGATTTCTGTGCCTTTAGGCTATTTTGGAGGTATTGGAGCAGCTGCGAGAAAAGGCGTTCTAATTAAGGGTGGCGAGTATTTAGAGGGGTTGAAAAATGCAAAAACGATTGTATTCGACAAGACGGGCACCCTGACCAAAGGGAATTTTAGCATTGAGCGTATTGATGCTGTAAGTGATGTTCCGGAAGCGGCCCTACGAAAGATAGCGGCACATTTGGAGAAATTTTCGAATCATCCTATTGCGAAGGCGATTGTAGCGTCTTATGAGGGTCCGATAGATGAAGGCGCAGTCAGTCAGGTGTCAGA
>JAFGTX010000278.1 GCA_016938815.1 Clostridia bacterium
ATCATTGCCAACGGCCGAGAATGCAATCATGTCTTCCACTACCCGATTGAGAGTTGCCGCTGCTCTTTTAATATGTTGAACATAGCGTACCCGCTCTTCCGCGTCACCTGATTCTTCATACAGACCTGCAAAACCCAATATGGAATTCATAGGCGTTCTCAATTCATGACTGACATTAGCAATGAAATTGCGCTTGGTTTCATTGATCAATTTAAGTTCGGCATTGGCACGCAGCAATTCCTTCTCAAGATTCAACTGATTGGATATGTCTATACAGGCTCCTATAAAGCGTTTCGGCCTATTTTTCTGATCCCACTCAACGACCATGCCTATGAAATTAAGCCAAATATAGCTTCCTGATTTCCCCATGAGCTGCACGCGCTTCTCCATTCGATTGCCCGACTTCATGTGCTGTTTAAGATCACTAAAAAAATCGGCACGCTGATCAGGATGGATATAGTTTTTTAACTCCTCCAAATTCCTTAAAATAATGTCACTGCGCTCATACCCTAGATTCTCTAAGAATACGTCATTGAGTATTAATTCATCATTCGAGATTCCCCAGTCCAGAATGCCCTGCTTAGCCGCTTTAATCGCATATTTATAGCGACGGTCACTTTCATCCAGCAAGCGGTAGGCTTCTTTCAATTCCTCTGTCCGCTCTTTCAGCTTATCCGATAGTTCTTTTGAAAAGACCTTGACCGTATCCATAATTTCCTTGTTTTTTAATTTGATTTTCTTGTTCTCCAAGGATTCATCCAGCACCAGTCTAAGGTACTTGTCGTTGAGCGGTTTTTTAAAGCTATGGGTCACCGTCCCGTTGTTAAGGCTGTCCATAATACGCTCATAATCATCGTAGGCCGTTATGATCACTCTCAAAATATCAGCGTCCATTTCCCGTACTTTTTGCAGCAGCATCAAGCCATCCATTTCCGGCATGCGAAGGTCACTGATGACCGCATCCATGGGTTCCGCCAGCAAAAGATCCAGTGCCTCCCAACCATTTTCAGCGATGCGTACATCGTACATACTGCCAAATTTTCTTTTGTATAGTTTTAAGCTTTGTACATCGTCATCTACAAATAAAATTTTACTTTTTTCATCTGAAAGCATCTATCTTCCGCCATCCTCTCCATGCTCATCCTTTTGATCTTTGAAGAATACTTCCGCCAAACGCGCCGCGTTAGACATGAAAACCGTCACCAATTTTGGGTCAAAGGTTTTGCCACTTTCGCTTCGTATATACTCTATGACCTCTTCAATGGGCCAGGGCTCTTTATAAGGTCTTTTACTCATTAAGGCGTCAAAAATATCTGCCATACAGACAATGCGCCCCTCCAAAGGTATTTCTTCTCCCTTCAAACCCACAGGATAACCACTACCATCCCATTTTTCATGGTGTGTCAACGCAATTGTCCGCGCCATGCTCAAAAGCGCATCATCATGTTCACCAATAATGTCTGCTCCAATTTGAGGGTGACGGTTAATCCGTTTGCGCTCTGCATCCGACAATTTACCGTTCTTCAGGAGAATATTGTCCTCAATGCCTATTTTTCCGATGTCGTGCATCTGTGCTGTCAGCCGTAGGTAATCAATGAACTTTTCGTCCATACCCAAGGCCTGACCTAAGATTTCACTGTACTCACCAACACGGTCCACGTGATTGCCTGTATCACTATCTCTATATTCACCTGCAACACTCAGTCTTTTTAAAATTTCACGCCTATTCTGCTCCAGTGCCTGAGTTCTCTCTGCGACAATTAATTCCAAATGGACACGTTGCCTATATAGTGCGATATAATTGCTAACACGCGCTTTAACAATCAAAGGCTGTACGGGTTTTGTAATATAATCATTCCCGCCTACCATAAAACCTTCTATTTCATCCTGTACTTCACCCATGGCAGACACAAATATGACTGGCACAAACTCCGTCCGCACATCCTTGCGTAATCGCCTGCAGACTTCGTATCCGTTCATCTCTGGCATCATAATATCCAAAAGCACCAAATCGATTTCACTGTCCTGCCAAATGATATCGAGTGCTTTCTGCCCTCTGGTAGCCGCCTTGATAATATAATCATCCTTAAGAATTTCCCTCAGTACGTGTATATTCTCAGGGATATCATCTACAATCAATATCGTGCCCTTCATTTTGTCACCTCACTTCTTCCTCTTTCGTTTCATACCCAAAATACGATTTAATATACAAAAAAAGATGCCGACATAAATTGTCAACATCCTCTTTATCCCCACTAAAAAGGGTAAATATAATCTATTTCCGGTTTGACCGCCTCTTCAACCACCGAGGCAATGATGACCGGACTTGATACCCCTTCAAAGTCACGCATGCCTAAGGTACCTCTTACCTGAATCCAATCCCCGTCCTCTAAACTTGCCACTTGATCATAAACGCAAAGAAGACCAATCGGTTGCATATCTGCAACGCAACATGTCATCATCATTCTTGCGGGTACAAAAAGATCCTCGTCAAATTGTTCGCTTTTAAAAACAAACCCCGTCACCTGAATTTTCTTTCCAAGATATTGATCCATATTTTCGTAAATTTCCTGAATCCACTGGAAATAATTATTATCGTCCATCACAATCGTACCTTCAAAAAGACACAGTGCATCTTCGTAAGACCTATCAAAATACTCTGGCGCATCAGAATATGTCATATCTGCAGTAAGTGCATCGTCATTACCGCGACTATTTTCAAGTATAAAATTACCATAGTCAAGCTTACTATACTCCATACTCTCAGCAGGTATTGAAATCGCCATAGTAAGGGGTATAAGAAATAATATCAACGACCTCGATTTAACCAGTACTCTTTGAGGTTTCAAAACTTCCGGCATCAGCAATATAGCAATCACCAGCATCGCCACCATCGCAAATTTTATGAAGGGAATATTTCTCGGATGAACATACTTCAAGACACTGCCTGTCTTTACGGAAAAAAAGAAAAACACGGCAAAACCACTCAGCAATATCATCTTGTAAACCGCATCTCTATTGTAATTTCTTGTTTTCATTTCTATCATCCTCTCTATATCACCAAAAATGCAAAAGCGCTCATCACTAGAAATGCAATCACCGTAATTACCATTACCAATTTGAAAACAAATATTTTCTTGTAACTCGCAAAGAGCATAAAAAGATTTTTAATATCCATCATAGGTCCAAAGACTAAAAAACCTATAATCGACACTGTCGAAAACCGATCAGCAAAGCTTCTAGCGATAAAAGCATCCGATGTAGAGCAAACGGAAAGCACGAAGGCCATCGCCATCATTACCAAAAGAGACAAATGATCTCGTTGCCATAGCCCGACAAAAAAATTTCGAGGAACTGCCACCTGCATCACAGCGTTTACCGCTGCACCTAAAATCAGATATTTACCCGCATAGAAGAATTCCTCGCCAGCATGTAAAAAGGTGCGGCGCACTTTCTGTATGGGTGTCACTGAAATTTCCTGTTCCAACTTGCAGTAGATACAATCACATACAGCGCCTCCCACGTCATCCAAAAGCACCGCCTCCATTGACTGGAAGCGAGTGAGTAGCAACCCTACAGAAAGCGCAATCACCAGACCAAAAGCTAACCTATAGATTAACATCTCAGGATGTCCCGGAAAAGCGTATAGGGTTGAGGCAATGACGATCGGATTGACAATTGGAGCAGATAACATGAAAGTGATCGCTACCGGCAAAGGTACGCCTTTTTTTACAAGCCGCGTTGTTACCGGTACAATGGCGCACTCACAAACCGGAAACAAGAGTCCGCCAAATAGGGCCGTTAAAAAACCTATTCCAAACTTTTTAGGGAAAAAACTCACCACCCGCTCATTAGAAACAAATACATGTAAAACTGAGGATACGAACAAGCCAACCAACATAAAGGGAAAGGCTTGATATAAAACACCGACAAAAATAGTGCTAAAAGAAAGTAGTCCTGAAAAATCTATGTTCATAGGAATCGTATGCAGACTAACATCTCGTGTCAAAGAAAAAGCGAAATAGAACAAGCACATCAGTAAATACATATAAATGACAAGATTGGTCTTGTTGGGACGGCCATCCTCTACATCAGTCTTTAGTTGACTGAGAGTCGGTGCGTCATGTATCGGTACCTTGAAAATTTCAGCATTTCTGTTGATATTTTTTATGCCCTTCTTCAAACGACTATATTGTTTCGAGGACATATCCGTTGCCTTATTGATGATGATCGTATCTGCCGAAGCAATCTGATGGCGTAAAATATTTCCAAAATTATGCATATATATTTCAAAAGTAAGGGCATCCACTAAGCATAAAATGCTGCCAAGACCACATTTTTTCCTGATGTTTTTCTGTTCGAATAATGAAAAAAAAGACTCCAATTCATTCATGCCATTGTATTCGACAATGAGACGACTTGGCTGATATTCATTTATGATTTCTTCGAGCCACGTAGGTTCTGCCAGATTTTCTGATCGGTTCCTGTGGATTAAAGATACTTCATGGCTGTTCGCATCATATTCAAGTGATGCTTTACCCTTTTCAAATTGGACAACAATTATCTTCTCCTTTGATAAATCAATACTTCGCAGGAAAATATTAATATAGGTGGTTTTCCCAGAATTCAAAAATCCAGAAACAATATCTACGCGCGTTTTCATCTTAGTATCGCCACCTTATACTTGCTCGCAAAACAGCTTTTCAAGATGCACACGATTGAGTTTTCTCCCAATAATGCAAATTTTACCGATCTCTGAAGATGTCATACCCGATATATTGATTTCCCCAGGAATATAATCAAATTGTGTCCATACATCGTCCTCAACCTTGAGAACACCCTTACCTCTTAAAACCAACCCAAAATCCTCTTCTCGACTCAACGTCACCAGTATCTTTCTTAATACTGATTCCGTAAACACCTTTTTTGTCTCGGTACCCCATACTTCAAAAAACTCATCCGCATGATGATGGTGATCCTGTCTAGAATGATGATGGCAACCACACCCATCGGCACACACCATCTGCAACATATGTCTTCCGCTTAATTCTTGCGATTTTAAATTTTCTAAGGCTGTCGTCACAATATGCGCCTGCGTATTCAAACCACGAATGGCGTGAATCGTTTCCTCAATCTGAATTTGCGTCGCCACTTGCGTTCGGCTCAAGAACACAGTTTTTGCATGTTGAATTTGATTGCCAAAAAATTCGCCGAAATTTTCAAGGTACAATTCACAATTAAATACATCGACAACTGTAATCACTTTATCTATTTTCACCATTTCTTTTAATTCAGCGATTTCAAAAGTTCTGATTACTTCTGACAATTTTCCCACACCGGATGGTTCTATAATGATTCTTTCTGGTTTAAATTGTTCAATCACCTCTTTAATCGACTTTTCAAATTCACGGACAATCGTACAACAAATGCATCCAGAATTCAATTCTTTAACAGCTACATTCGACTCTCTCAAAATCAAACCGTCTATACCCACTTCACCAAATTCATTTTCAATAATCACTACTCTCTCTTTAAAATGATCCTTCTTAACTAACTGCTTAATCAATGTCGTTTTTCCCGAACCTAAAAATCCAGAAATAATATCTACGCTAATCATTTTTTCTACACGACCTTTCAATGGGAGTCTTCTACTCTTCAACAAAGTATTAAAATGCAAATGATTTGCATTTGCATTCCATTGTAAAAATACTAAATCCCAGCCCCGATGTCAAGAAAAAAGCGCCAACCTAAATGGTTGACGCTTCTACTATTTAAAGGTTTTTAGATATTCAAAGCCGCATGATGGCCTTGATACATTGCCGTTGTAATCGTAGATACTTTTACACAGTCCCCAATTGTCTTAACAATCGGAGCCACGTCCAGAAGTTCATCTACAACCGCTCTATTTGCTCTTTGTCCAAGTGCACAGAGTACGGATTGACCTTCTAGCATGACTTTTTCACCCGATAGTTCCTCACAAAGTACACCCTCATTGGAAATCTTCAAGCCCTTATGGTTCAAGTAAACCTCAATACCCGACTTTTCAATTTCTTGGAGTAGAAGAGGACGATGACGGATGTTCGCATCCGGTGACAGTTCGCCACGCATTTCAACCAATTTAACAGATTTGCCTTCTCTTGCAAAGTGGATTGCCGCTTCACAACCTGCAAGACCGCCACCAAGAACAACAACCGTATCCTTGATTTGGTCCACCTTATGATGATATTCGTTGATAACAACCACATTATCACCGTCTATGCCTTCGATTGGTGGTACCAGTGGTGTAGATCCAGCCGCTACAATCACGACATCTGCCTTTTCATTTTCCGCATAAGCCTTGTCTACAGCCGTATTCAGGCGGATATCAACACCTTCCGCTTCTACCAATCTACCAAGGGATACACCCAACTGATACATTTCATGCTTGAAAGGAATCGCCTGCTCACCAATCAAGATGCCACCCACTTCGTCGTTCTTCTCACATAAGACGACCTCATGGCCTCTTTGAGCTGCAGTGAGTGCCGCTTTAAGACCGCCGGGACC
>JAFGTX010000279.1 GCA_016938815.1 Clostridia bacterium
CACGAGATCTATGAGATGATCAAGACTGGTTTGGTCGATTTCGGTTTTCTCCCAGAAACCGTTTCCTCTGGTTTGACCTTTGAAAGCCTTCTTGAAGATCCGCTTAAGGTAATCGTCAGCAAAGACCATCCTTTTAGCACTCGAAAGAAATTGCCGCTCAGCGCACTGGCTCACGAGCCCTTTATTCTTCCTGAATGGGGTATGAACCACGATGTTGAAAATTTAATTCGTTCTCATCATTTAAAACTCAACGTCCGCTATGAAATAAAAGAAGACCAGACGCTTATCGCAATGGTGCAACAAGGGCTTGGTCTCAGTATTTTTCCAAGTTTAACGCTAAGGAATCAAGATTATGATTTTGTTGCCATCCCATTCGAAGAAGACTTTAAAAGGATCATCGGCATCGGCTACGCGACAACCTCGCTATCACCGATAGCCAAGCAATTCATCAACATGACCATAGAATGGTTGGCTTCCTGATTACTTCTTTTCAAACCAATTAATCAAGCGATCCTTTTCAAACCCTGCCTTTAGGGCAAGCTGCATCGACTGATTGTTATGGGGCTCGATATGGACAAATGGGATTTCGCCCATAGCCCTGAGCATTTTTATAAGGGAAACCGATAACGCCATGGCATATCCCTTGTTTCTGTAAGTTTCAAGAATATGTAGAAAGCCCATGGCTCCGTCGTCATGGGTCATGATCCATCCAACCAGTCTCTCATTCTTATAAAGGCCTAGGCTCACGCCCTTTTCAATACGATCGCGGATATACTGAACCGATGCATAGGCCTTGTACTCATAATTATCAAACATAAATTGCGCATCGTTGATATGCAGCATTTTGACAATCACATCTTCTTCTAGGTTGATATCCGGAAGTGCTGTCGCATCTGGATAATACAACTTAACCGAAGTCAATTTCCATCTAAGTTGCGCTTCATCCTGACACAAGTGAGGGAGCATCCAGTCTTCAATAACCGCAAAGCACTTGTCCTCTTTTTTGAGTCGCCTTGTCAATTCTTCAAGCTCAGGCTGAGATTGGGAACTGATATAAACCCATGGACGATCGCTATATCCGCGTATCAGCACAGAATCACCAACAATTTCCGTACTATTTATCCGGTTGTCACGCATAAAATTCAGTGCATTTACATTTCTGATTCGATCTTTTTCCAATAGTTCAATCGCTTCTTCAAACACTGTTTCCCCTCCTTAATCCGTCTAATATCCTATCTCTACCCAGTTTTATCTCAAATATAGATACCCGATTCTAATAAAGTTTAACTTTCCACAAGCCATCTTCCTGCACCACTTCCCAATTTTCGTATTTCACGCTTGGTAAAGAGGTATCCGCATATTCACTTCTATTGTATTTCACATAGATAATTTGGCTTTCCGTAAAGGACTGTGTAAAATATATCTTTCTTCTATAACCGCTGATTGAGGATTTATACTGTTCCATTTCCAGGGTGAATTCCTTGAAGTCCATGACTGACTTACTTTTAGAATCCATAAGGTCATAGGCCAAATCAAAACGGTTCTTATTGATATTGTCTACAAACTGAATCACCGTATCTGACGGATAAACTTTTTTGACGTAGATATATTCATCACGCCTTGGCAGCGGTTCCATCAAACTCAATTCTCCAACTTCCGCGTTGATTTTCTTGCCGCCCACTAGAATTTGAACCCCGCTGACCCCTTCGATTTCCGCAAAGGTATTGACCAGCGACCACAAATAGTACTCTTTGCTTTCCGTTTCCCAGTAAGGTGACTTTAGAAAGGCGTCATTCAAATTGACATAGCAAGTGCCATCGATGACTTCCGCACTGAGCAGTTCCACATCCCCGTCAAAAATGTCATCATACATTTTATTCTTAGGACCGTTTCTCAGTTCATCTGCAATTTTTTCAGAATAGTTCGCACTGTTGAACTGAATATAGCGTTCTTCCACTTTCAATTTTCTATCATCGACAAAATAGAGTTTTACAATCAATCTGACGCTATCCGTTACCGGCATTATCGTCATGCTCTCATCCAGCTCCTTGAGAGTCAACCCATTGGAAAAGGTCAAGATCAAAACAATACTGAATATAATGAGCGTATAAACCAATTTAATGTTAAATCGCATGGGCCCTCCTAAATAATCATTTTCTGTGGCAACTGAATCGTAAAGGTCGTCCCTTGATCCACTTCACTTTCAAGAGAAATCGTCCCTTGGTGTAAATGGATAATTTGCTGGGCAATGGATAAACCTAAACCATTGCCGCCGGTTTTACGCGCTCTTGCCTCGTCCACACGATAGAATCTATCAAAAACATGTTCAATCCTATCTTTAGGGATGCCTATGCCGGTATCCTGTACTTTTATGATGACGTTGCCTACTTTATCCATCGATAAATAGACATCGATCATGCCGCGTTCAGGTGTATATTTGATAGCGTTGCCAATGATGTTGAAAAGACATTGCTGTATCTTTTCACGGTCGGCGTCCATCTGTATTTTTTCATGAGCATGGAATTTCAATTCTAAGTGCTTTTTACTTGCCAATGGTTTCAAACGCTTAATGACATTGAGGACCAAATAATTGACATAGGTCACCTCATAATTGATTTCCAACTCTTTTTTCTCTAAGTTCACCAGGTACAACAAACTGTCAATCAAATTGTTCAGTCGATTGACTTCGTCGTTGATATCTCCTAAAAACTCTCTATAGACGCCCTCTTCCCAGTGCTCGCTGGCAAGTAGAGACTCACAGAGGATCTTTACAGACGCCATTGGCGTCCTGAGTTCGTGGGATACATTTGAAACGAACATACGCCGCTGGTCATCCACTTGGTCCAGTTTCGCCGCCATGGAGTTGAAGGCATTACAGAGGTTGGCGATTTCATCGTTCCCGACGACCTGAATCCTCTGATCGTGCACACCCTTCGTAATATCCCGAACGTAGTCCGTAATATTCTCAATTGGACTGGACAAGATATCCGCAAAAGCAAAACCGATGACACCCGTAATGATCAAACCAATCAGTGAAAGTATCATTAAACTCCTTAAAGTGCGGTTAATTTTATCAAAAATATGATCTGCAGAGGTCGAAATGAAGACAACACCAATAACACCATCCCTGTCAAAAATCGGGATAGCTGTGTAAAGTACGTTTTCACCACTAGAAGCAATCTTATAGAGCTCTGATAAGCTAGCGCCTTGTAACGCGTCTTCAATCTCTAGAATATGCGTATAATTTTTGCCTTCCAGTTCATCATGGGTATCCAACACCACAATGCCGTCCAAGTTCAGAAGCAACACTCTGGAGTTAATTTCCAAGCTTTGGCGTTTTACTAAATTTTCAAGATATTGATAGGTATACTCATTGGAAATACCTTCGAAGACATTTTCAACCTGATCCGCAATGATGCTGCCCTGAGAAAGCATATTCACTTTGATTTCACTGACCGCATCCATTTTCAAAGATTCGTTGACAAAAGACAACATCAACGACAACGTCAATACCACCAATAGCAAATAGGTGGAAACGAGTTTCCACCTAACACTAATAAAAAGATTATTTATTTTTAAAATAATAACCCACTCCCCATTTTGTTAAAATGTACTCTGGTTGAGATGAATTTTTTTCTATTTTTTCTCTTAATCTTCTAATATGAACGTCTACCGTTCTAACGTCGCCAAAGTACTCATAGCCCCAAATGGTCTCGAGTAATTCTTCTCGTGAATAAACCTTATCTCTGTTCATAACCAGCAACATCAGCAAATCAAATTCTTTAGCCGTTAGGTTGATATCTCTGCCGTCAATCGTCACCTTTCTGCCAAGGGTATTGATTGAGAAATCGCCAACCGTAATGACGCTTGTCGCCAACTTATCGTTAAAACGAACACGACGCAAAATCGCCTTGATACGTGCTTTTAATTCAAGGATGTTGAAAGGCTTAGTTAAATAATCATCTGCGCCATACTCCAAACCAAGTAGCTTGCTTGAATCATCACCTTTTGCCGTCAAAATGATAATCGGCACCATGGAACTTTCTCGCACCATGCGGCATACTTCCAACCCGTCTATTTCCGGCAGCATCAAATCCAATACCACCAAATCATACGTATTGTTTAAAATCTTATTATACGCTTCCTTTCCGTCTGTAGCTGTTTCAACGTTGTAATCGTCCTGCTCCAAACTGAATTTAAGCCCCTTTAATAAAATTGGTTCGTCGTCGACAACTAAAATGTTACTTCCCATAGTAAACCCCTCCTAATATAAAACACGCGTATTTTCCAGTCGCTTCGTCACTTTTATGTCATCAAAGTGTTCTAATAGTGCCACTGCTATTTTTCGCGAGGTATCCAACAAATCTCTATAATCCGATAAAGCGATTTCGCCCTTTGCCCCTATAAAATCGATAAGCGCTTGCTTCGCTGCATCGTAATCCTCTGCCA
Organism: Clostridia bacterium; assembly: GCA_016938815.1. Classification (GTDB taxonomy): domain Bacteria; phylum Bacillota; class Clostridia; order Peptostreptococcales; family Acidaminobacteraceae; genus JAFGTX01. Next base: position 4,450 of record JAFGTX010000279.1, read on the forward strand.
TTAAGTATATACTATCATTAATGCGAATTAAAATTCTACTTTCTAACAGATAATTAATAATTTCCTGATCTTTCTTGGACAAGCGTAACTGAGTAAATACTTCCGACATATTCATCGGTTTGTATCCGGTTGTCTTATATAGCTTAACAATCTGGTCTGCGATCTTTTGGTCCCTCGCTGGCAATGTCGCTGAAAACTGCGTCAATGAAACCACTGGTCCAACCATTTTAAAAGACTTGGAATCCGCCGACACGATAAAAGCTAGAAGTGAGTCAAATACCTTGCTAGAAACACCTTGAAGCAATTTACTCTTGATTTCGTCTTTCTTCAAACCGGTTCGAGCTGGATATTTTTCATGGTAATCGCTTAAAAGACGCAATAATTTTTCTTCCAGCTGCTCTATAAAAACTTGATGCACATAGTGCTTGCCATTAATTTCATAAGCAGCACCTTCTTCGATCATGGTCCTTAGCACGGTTTGAACCGTTTCTTCCTGAGTACCTGACTGCTTGACAATATCAGCAACCGTCGGGAATTCCTTCGACAAACGCTCCAAAGCTTTTTCGATGACTGCAGAAGGATCGCCTTGGCTCTTCATCTCCAAATCATGCAGAATATTATCCTTGAATCGCTTATGTTTGGCTGCGTTAGGATCTAAAATCAAACCTCCGCCAATCGTTTCTAGCGGCGAATAAAATCTGACGACAAAACGATCTCCAAAACGACAAGCGGTTTTTTCTTCTAATCTGAATTGTACAAAGGCTTCTTCGCCGGGCTTAAGGACTTCTCTGTCCAGAAGTACCAAACGGCAAAGCACTTCCTTCGAACCATGGTACAATCTGAGACGTGTCCAGTTGAACAACTCTCTCGTCGAACTCTCCAGCAATTTGAGCTTGCCATCGATCATATGTGTTGATTTGATGGTGTTGTCATAGGCCAGTACATCACCTCTGTGAATCTCATCCTTCTTGACATTAGCAAGGTTCACGGCAACACGCTGTCCCGAATGGGCAGAATCGACTTTTTCGCCGTGGACCTGTATATTTTTGACCTTGGTAGGGATCTCTTTTGGAAACAAAACGACATCGTCTCCAACATTTAAATCACCATCTAATAATGTACCTGTGATAATCGTTCCGAATCCTGTCGACGTAAATACACGGTCTACCGGAATTCTTGGTGCACCCACGCGTTCCTCTTTGGTCATCTGATCCGCATAATTTTGAATCCGTTGAATCAATTGGTCAAATCCTTGTCCTGTAATGGCTGAGATTGGTAAAATCGGCGCATCTTCAAGGAAGGTGCCCTTAATCTTACCTCGGACGTCCTCCGTAATGATCTCAAGCCAATCCTCATCCACCAAATCCGCCTTGTTGAGGAGGACGATACCACTTTTCAACTCCAGCAAGTTCAATATATCCAAGTGTTCCTGAGACTGAGGCATAATGCCCTCATCTGCAGAGACAACAAATAATACAAGATCAATACCGCTGACACCTGCAAGCATGTTCTTGATAAACTTCTCATGTCCAGGTACGTCAATGATCCCCGCACGCTGACCATTTGGAAGGTCAAAATAGGCAAACCCTAAATCGATGGTTATACCACGCTTTTTCTCCTCTTCCCATCGATCGGTCTCGATGCCCGTCAAGCGCTTGATGATCGTCGTTTTTCCATGGTCAATGTGACCAGCTGTTCCTATAATAAAATTAGCCATTGTTTCTCCTTACTTATTCGTTCATTTGCAATAGTTCTTCTAACAAATCTGCCACCAGTTCCAATTCCTCATCAAACAAGGTTCGTGAGTCAAGAACCACTTCATCTTCAAATATTCTACCAATCACCGGTACAGACAAGGTTCTCAATGCGTCCACCAGCTGGTTAGGTGAATAACCTTCAATGGTTACTTTCAAAACACGCGATGGTAGTTTTTCAAGTGGCAAACTTCCGCCACCCACTTCAGAGTAATCGTCGCATAATGTCAAGCGCAGCCCTTTGAGCCCTTTATTTTCAATGGCCATCTTCAACCTTTCGATTCTTTCAATCGTTTCTACATGAGTCATCGTAAGCATTCTCAAGGTTGGGATTTCCAAAAGCGCTTTTTCCTCATCCAAATAATGCATCAGTGTACCCTCAAGCGCACTTAGAGTCATCTTGTCGACGCGCAGTGCCCGAGTTAGTTGATTTTTCTTCATAGCATCCACGTATGCCTTCTTACCTACGATGATACCCGCCTGTGGGCCGCCCAACATTTTATCACCACTGAAAGTTACCACGTCAATACCCGCTGCAACAGCTTCCTTCACCGTTGGTTCTTTCATCAAACCATACTTGGAAAAATCAATGAAGGAACCACTGCCGATATCTTCAATCACTGGTATGTCATATTTATGGCTCAATTCCACAAGTTCAGAGGCTTCAATCTCCTGAGTGAACCCGAGAATTCTATAGTTGCTTGTATGTACTTTCAAAAGCGCCGCTGTTTCTTCCGTAATAGCCGCTTCGTAGTCTCTCAAATGGGTCTTGTTGGTTGCACCCACTTCCACCAGATGAGCACCACTTTGTTTCATAACTTCCGGTACTCTGAAGGAACCGCCGATTTCTACCAACTGGCCTCTCGATACGATAACTTCTCTATCTTTGCACATCGTGCTAAGGGTCAACATCACCGCCGCTGCATTATTATTCACAACAAGTGCCGCTTCAGCGCCTGTCAATTTACACAGCAAAGACTCTACGTGACTATACCTAGAGCCACGCTTCCCGTTTTCGATATTGAATTCCAGTGTCGAATAATAACAGGAAATCTCACCGATATGATCCTTGATTGAATGGGTAAGACAAGATCGACCTACATTGGTATGAATCACTACGCCAGTGCCGTTGATCACGCGGCGTAAATTGTAAGAATTCGCCTTAATGGCTTTAGACTTGATCTTATTCATAACGCTTTCCATCGCCAAAAAACTTTCGTCGAGTATCTGTTCTTTATCTGATAAAATATCTGCTCTTAGAGAATCAATGGTTTCTCTTATAGCGTCTGCAATCGTTTCTCGTGGATATGCTTCCAACAATGACTGAAGACTTTCATGATTTAATAGTTCATCTACTTTAGGTAATGCTCTTAACAATGTCTTATTCATCTTAACACTCCATAATTATATTTCGCACTCATTATAACATTTTATGCGCTTCTATTAAAGGATATTCCTATTCTCCAGCCTTATCTACGTCAATTGGGAAGCTGATGCTGAAAGAAGTACCTTCTCCTGGCATTGATTGGAGAGAAATATCCCCTCTCAGTGTCGTCTTGACCAAATTGTAGACAATGCTGAGTCCAAGACCAGTACCCCCTCTTGCCCTTTTAGTAGTAAAGAAGGGTTCAAAGACCTTTTTAATATCTTTTTGGTTAATGCCGACACCATCATCTGAAAAGACCATATGAATCGTTTCTTTTTCTGCATAAGCCTTGATAAAGATCAACCCATCCTCTTTACCCTCAAAACCATGTTTGATGCTATTCATGATCAAATTGGTGACCACTTGGGAATAAGCGCCCGGATAACTATAAACCTCCATATCCGTTGGGATGTCTATTTCCAAAGATTTGACGACATGACGATATTCGTGCTGCAAGCTGCGCACGACCATATGGGTATAATCTAGCAAATCAAATGCCAGTTTTTCATTGGAATGTTGGTTTACTGCAACTTCCTTGAAACTACCCACAAGCTCTATGGATCGTGTCAATGATTCATAAATGATATTATTACTCTCCTTAACATCCTGCAGCCATTCAAAAAGTTCCTCATCCGTCATGGATACCAAATCATCTTTGATCTCCTCAAATTGATCCAAGATATAGGATGTGGCTGTTAAAGAGACCCCTAGCGGCGTATTGATTTCATGAGCGATGCCCGAAACCATATTGCCAAGGGCTACCATTTTTTCCGACTCAATCAGACGCTCTTGCGCCATTGTAAGATCCTTAAGAGACTTCTCCAAGTCCTTATTCAATTTTCTCAGATCTCGGTTATTTTTTTTGTTCTCCTTAAGCGCATGCTCCAGCGCCTTATTTTTCTCGTTCAATTCCACCGTACGCAGAGCTACACGATTCTCCAATTCACGATTGGCATCTTCCAATTTTTTGAAAGTGACGTTCAAATCATCATAAAGCTGCTCTTTTTGGAACAGGGTATTTTCCAAGTCCGCATTGATCGCATAAGTTTCCTCGTACAAATGGATAATCTCATCTCGCTGTTTGCCGATTTCCTTATAGGAATGCCTCTTCGTCTCAACCATTTTGAAAATAGAGGTCGCCAGATGACCAACTTCACTGTCTTCCGCCATCAGTTCCTTGGATATATTGACTTCTTTATTGCCTGCTTCAATCAACCCCACTTCACTCGTCAATCGCTTAAGGGGATCAGAGATTCTCGTTGAAACGATATAGGCAATACCACTTAATAATAAAATCGCCGTTAGGGTCACCGCCACGATAATCTGATGGAACAAACCCAACTCATTGCTTTGAAGGGTATTAAAAAACGTAACACCTATAAACCATCCGTTATCCAGACGCGAAACCTTTATTTTTTCCTGCCCTTTTCCTTTGTAATCTCCTATTTCACCTTTTGTTATATAGTCAATATCTAAATAGCCAAAATAATCTTCCAATACCTGAAATCCCATATTTAGCGGATGGTACACCATATGATGGGTCTTATCCGCCAACCAGACTTGGAAATCCCCATCGCCGTTTTGATTGGCTACAGATTCCAAATTCAGTGTGTTGAAGGTTACACCCGATACACCGAGTAAGAGACCATCTTTGTAAACCGCCTGACTGTATGAACACACGGCATTACTTGCATTTGTCATCTCATCATAAATAGGCGATAACCATACACCACCATCGCTTTCTATAGCTTTATAATACCAAGATTGTGCTTCTGTGTATTCATTATAGTAATCCACTGGGTTTTCAGATAATTTCATAAAACTGTGGCTAGGATACGCTCGTCGAAGCCACACATCATTAGGCCTTCCGGTCAGTGCAGGATTAAAAGCAAAATAAACATCCTGTATATTCTTATTTTGCGCATAGTTATACATGGTTTTTGTAAGCGTCGCTTTAAAACCCTCTACATAAAAGCTATTCTCTCTATATGCATTCATATCGAACCGATTCACAACGTAATCTCCGACCAAATCGGTCAGCTGAACGCCATCGTCAAAGAGATTGCCATAACCCGATCCCAAGGTCTCAATTCTGATTTCATGCTGATTCTCTATGATCGCAACCATATGAGTCTTAGCCGAAAAGTAAATAAACGATAGCGACGTTACCATAATCAGCATGGCGCATATCAACATGATAATAATCGTTTTACTGCTGTATCGTTTCACATTTATCACATCCTAAGTATCATTTACCCTCCCAAAATTTGTTTAACCTATAAAAAAATGACGGCCCCATAAGACCGTCATTGGAATACATTTATTTAGTTGCCGTCAATTCCAGCTTCGTTTCATACATCAAGTTGGATGCATATTGTTTTAATTGAGAGGACATTTGCTTATCGACGATTAAGCGTGCCAAAAGGTTGTAAGCTTCCCTCTTTTCGTCACATACCGTACACAGTTCTGCCACTAAAACACCCAGCTTTAATTCTTCTTCCGATGCTAAATGCAATCTGGAGTTATAATAGGCTTCCTTGTAATAATGGTGTGCTTTTTTCAGCGCAAAATCCCTCATGGCTTCATCATTGACATCGGAATAGAGCCAATGGAGATTCAGCCAGCACTTCGCCAAATTGATCATACTTACGCCACGGGTATGCTCTTCCATGTAAATCGCCAAAAAATATTTGATAAAAACAATGTTGATATCATCCTTAGCTGTATTGGTCACCTTGATGGAAGGTTTTATTTTGCCTAGCAATTCCTTTAGAGGTTCTTTTTTATAGACAGGCACCGCATGGAACGCATAAAAATATTGTGAATAGTAGCAAATGGGGCATGTCCAGATATTATTGGCCAACGGATTCATATTGGAATAGAATTTTCTGAACAACTTATCGTTTTTTGACATCATCAACTTAGAAGTTCTAATCAAATCTGCGTGAAATTGCTCACCGCAAATCGGACAAGTCACTTCCTTGTCAAGAACGTTGCTCTCATAATCCTCCTGATAGAGTTCATACTTATAGGCACTATGTTGAGGTGGCAGTAAATCAAGAATCTGAATCACATCCGGCGCTTCTTCGCCCTTTCCGCAATCGTCCGCCGCCGCCTTCGGCTTTGGTGCTTCTGCGCCACCTATAGAAGGGATTTTATCAACACCGCCAATAGAAGGGATGACATCCTTTTCTAGCACTTGTTCACTTGCAGGCATCGCTGATGCTTCTTTATGACGAGAAGGACAATCCTCTTCACCTGTCAAATCCAATTTGCCGTCGTTGGTCTCGTAATTTCCAGACTTAAGTGCTAAAAGTTCTTCATTGGTTTTACGAAGTCGCGCACTTAAGGTTTGTAACATACTCATGGCGATGTCTGTTCTTTTCTCCAAGAGCAGTTGAAAATTGGACTGATCAATACGAATAGCAATCGTATTGGTGGCTGCAATAATCGTCGCACTGCGGGGCATACGCTCCAGCAAAGCCATTTCGCCAAAGAAGTCACCCTTTTGAATCTCATGCACCTTGATCGGTGTATCGGTGAAGGAGCTTAAATAGACATCCGCCTGTCCATCCAAAAGGATGTACATGCAGTCACCCATCTCACCTTCACTGACGATAAAGTCGTCTTGCATAAATTTGACCAACTTGCCTATTTGCTTTAATTCCATCAATGACATCTACTTCACCTACTTTACAAAAATAGACTTTTCACCTTTAGTTAATACCCTACCGACAATAGCATAGTCAGTTTTTAATGTCTTTTTATAAATTTCCAGTAACTTAATCGCTTCTTCCTCCGGCAAGGATACGAGTAAACCGCCTGACGTCTGCGGATCGTGTAACAAGTCCTCGATCACCTCTTCAACATCGGCACTGACTTCAACATGATCCTTAACGTAATGCATATTCTTATAAGCACCTGCAGGTACTAGGCCCATTTCGGCGTAGCCTCTCGCACCTTGAAGGAACGGAACCGCTTTTGAATCCAATTCAACCGATACGTCGGAAGCGCTCGCCACCTCGTACACATGGCCAATCAAACCAAAGCCTGTAATATCTGTACACGCATTCACTTTTACTTGCTTCATCCCGTATGCAGCGTCCTTATTCAGATAAGACATGACGTCGATTGCTGTTTGAATTTCTTCATCCGTTGCCAATCCACCCTTGATCGCTGTATTGATAACACCTATGCCCAGGGGTTTTGTCAACACCAATACATCGCCTACTTTGGCTGTAGCATTGGATAAGACCTTATCTGGATGAACCATGCCTGTCACAGACAAGCCATACTTCGGTTCATCATCTTCAATCGTATGACCACCCACTAGAATCGCACCCGCTTCTTTGACCATTTCCGCGCCACCAAGCAATATTTCGCCGAGAATTTCAATCGGAAGGCAATTTGGAAAACCAACGATATTAAGTGCAATCGTTGGCTCACCACCCATGGCATATACATCACTAAGAGAATTGGCCGCTGCAATACGACCAAAGGCTTTCGGATCGTCAACGATAGGCGTAAAAAAGTCCAGCGTTTGGATAATCGCTGTTTCATCATTTATCTTATATACCGCTGCATCATCGGCTGTATCTAATCCGACAATCAAGCGTTCATCTTCGAACTTCGGTAACTTTCCCAAAACTTGAGAAAGGGTCTCAGGACCGATTTTCGCAGCTCAACCGGAAGTCTTGCTAAGTTCGGTAAGTCTAATTTCTGTTGTCATGTTGTCACCCTTTCCATAATACTCATTATCATCTACGGATGTATTATATCATTCCTATGGCGCGTTGCCTACCTATTTAGTATTTCTATACATAGACAACCCTGACAACCTAAATTGTTTTATTGCTCTAAAAAATCAATGATTTGTTCATATTTCGCGTCACCAATACCAGAAACGCTCTTTAATGCTTCCGGCTCCGAAAACTGTCCTGCAGCATCCCGCGCCTCAACAATCTTCAAACTCGTCTTCTCGCCAATGCCCGGCACATCTTGAAACTCTTCAGCTGTCATATAGTTTAGTTTCTCAAGCAAGGAATAATCTCGATTTTGATAGGTTGGCACAGCATCATCTTCTGTTGCTACCTCATCTGAGCGATTATGCATGATGGTGATCTTCTGACCATCTTCCACCACCTTTGCGAAATTCACGCATGCCACATTGGCATCTTCAGTCAGTCCGCCAGCCATCTGAATGGCATCCTCAACCCGAGCGCCTGCTTCGAGTTCAACCACCCCTTCATGCACCACGGCTCCTGCTACATGAACTTTTATAGTCGATGCAACCACCGCCGTCCCATTCAGCTCCACACTAATTTCACCGCTTGCTTCTGCTGGCAATGTAAATTTGTAAACCACAACGATTAATAAGATAGATCCCAATACCGACAGTACTTTTTTATATTTTTGCAATATTTCCATAGCATCACCCCAAGACTTATTATAATATATTTGTAAATAATTTACAGTTATTTTTTTCATTTGTTAGAATATTATATGTTTTTATTTTTATATGTGCGGTAGAATATATATGTACATAAAAATTATTTTTGGGAGGTAAATGCATGAACAAGAAAATACTAAGTCTCATCTTAGTCTTGGCAGTAGTGTTCTCATTTGGTTCATTTGCTGCTGAAACGGGTACAAGTATCACCATTGTACATACCAATGATGCACATGCCAAAGTTGAAGAAGGCGCATACGACGGTATGGGTTATGCCAAAATTGCGGAAGAGGTCAATGCACTTCGCGCAGAAAAAGATAACGTGCTATTGCTTGAAGCAGGCGACGTTTTCCACGGTACAACTTTCGCTACACTTGAAGAAGGCACAAGCATCGTCAAGTTGATGAACGCTATGAAGTACGACGTCATGGTTGCAGGTAACCACGACTTCAACTACGGTCAAGAACACTTGTTAGAACTTGCTGATATGGCGACATTCCCTATCTTAGGCGCAAATGTCGTTAAAGCAGACGGTACAACATTATTACCTGAGTACGTCATCAAAGACGTTGACGGCGTAAAAGTCGCAATCTTTGGTATTTGTTCTCCAGAAACAGTGTACAAAACACATCCAGACAACGTTAAGGGTCTTACTTTTGAAGATCCAATCGCAACTGCTAAGGCAATGGTGAAAGAGCTTGACGGTAAAGCTGACATCATCATCGCACTTACGCATATTGGTCTTGATGAAGAAACAGCTGTCAAATCATCGGATATCGCTAATGCAGTACCTGAAATCGATGTCATCATCGACGGTCACTCACATTCAGTGCTTAACGATGGCATGATGGTAAACGGTGTACTTATCGCTCAAACTGGTGAATACACTAAAAACCTTGGTATCGTTGATTTGAATGTAGTAAATGGTAAAGTCACTACAAAAACTGCTTCGCTTTATGAAAAAGCGGCGACAGCAGAAAAAACTGGTGATACTGCTATTACCGCTTTGATCAATGAAATTAAAGCAGACCAAGAGAAAATCACTTCAGTTATCGTTTCAAGCACAAAAACTGTTCTTGACGGTGAAAGAGGTCAAGTAAGAGCAGGCGAAACAAACCTAGGTGACTTGATTGCAGATGCAATCCTTCATGAAACTGGCGCTGATGTAGCACTTACAAATGGCGGCGGTATCAGAGCGTCTATCCAAGTAGGCGACATCACTAAAGGTGACGTTATCACTGTATTGCCTTTCGGTAACTACATCGTTACAAAAGAAATCTCAGGCGCTGATATCAAAGCGGCTCTTGAAGTTGGTGTAGCAAGTTACCCTGGCACTAGCGGCGGATTCCCTCAAGTAGGTGGCATTGAATTTACTTTCGATGCAAACTTACCAGCAGGTTCGCGTGTCGTTTCGATTACTCATAACGGTCAACCGCTAGACATGAACAAGAAATACACATTTGCAACAAACAACTTCACTGCTGCAGGTGGTGACGATTACACAATGCTTGCTGACGATTCTATCACAGGTGAATATGCAGCACTTGACGAGGCGTTGATCGAGTACTTAAATGTTACAGATACATCTAAGTTACCAGCGCTTTCAAGAATCAATGCAATCGAAATCAAAGTCAACGAATATACTGTAAAATCAGGCGACGTATTATGGAAAATCGCTAAATCATTCAACACAACTTGGGAAGATTTAGCTGAAACAAATGCGTTAGCAAATCCTAACCTAATCATGCCTGGTCAAGTATTGGTTGTACCTGCACAATAGTTTCATTTTCCAAACAATATTATCATTTATGAAGGGCTGTCTTTCGGGACAGTCCTTTTTATTTTCCTATGTCATACAGCTATAACACACAGAAGACTGTTATTGCAGTCATTCTACACAAAAACCAACCTATTCCTCACCAGAGTCTTTTGGTTTTTTGCACTATTGATACAATAAAAATTATTCATAATGATATAGTGGCAGATATTAATTACTTGTATGTATTGGTAATAAAACGCCTAAGTCATAACCTTTATGTTGACGTTGAAATTCAGCATTTACAAAACAGAAAATCGCGAGATCCCGAATTGCTATTTTGTAAATGCATAAGTTTCATGGAAACAATGTAGTTCTGAACCGCCCCCGCTTCCCTTATACTGCCAACTAATGTTATAATAATAACGTACAACATCAACCCTAAGGAGAAGACCATGATTTCAAAAATAGCGAAACCATTTATTATAGCGTTACTCATTTTCAGTATGGTGGGCCATAACGCAGCCTACGCCCTAACGCCCCAATACGGTATAAAGGCCGAAGCCGGCTTACTTATGGACATGAGCACAGGAGAGATTCTTTACTCAAAAAATGGCGATGAACAGCTTTATCCAGCTAGTTTAACCAAGATCATGACAGCGATTCTCGTCATTGAGGATTTAAATTTAGAAGATACCGTCACCATCGACGACAAGTCGCCTTTCGTGGACGGCAGTAAGATGTATTTGACCCCGGGTGAAGAACTGACGGTAAATCAACTGTTAAATGTCATGCTGGTAAAATCGGCAAACGACGCCGCTCTGGCCCTCGCTATTTTCCATTCAGGCAGTGTCGAAGCCTTTGCGGAAGCAATGAATGCAAAAGCGGTGGAACTGGGTGCTACAAATACCAATTTCGTCAATCCAAACGGACTCCATGACGATGCTCACGTTACAACGGCACATGACCTTGCACTGATGGCCTCTTATGCCATGACCTTACCAGTCTTTAGAGACATCGTCAAAAAATCAAAGTTGACGGTCGCACCAACCAACAAGCAACCAGAAGTCAGAGTCTACAGCAACAGCAATAAGCTACTCTGGGCAGAAGGTTCCAAATACAAAATGGACTACAAAGGCAAACAAGTGGATATAAAATACGATATCGTCAACGGTATCAAAACCGGTTACACCACCAAAGCCGACCAGTGCATCGTAACCTCTGCTGCTGATGGTGACAAGGAAATGCTTGCCGTCATCCTTAAAACCGATGCCAACAGTATCTATTCCGACGCACGAACACTCCTTGATTTTGGTCTTTACGAAATCGAATCAGAAACCTTGATCACTGCTGGTGACTTTGTCGTTTCATACGACTTAAACAACGAAAAAAACAACCACGTCGATTTGGTTGCTAAGAATACAGTGAAAAGCTATAAAGTGAAAGGTGAAACCCTGACTGGCGCCGAGCAGAACCTGGTCATGAACGACGGCATCGAATTGCCGATCAAAGAAGGTGAAGTCCTAGCGACGCTAGAATTCTTCAATGGCGAGGAAATTATCGGCACAACGGAATTGGTTGCTGCAAGCGGCGTTAGCGATAAGGATATGTTCTTGGAAGAAACCCACTTCTTCGCCGACGAAAACAAAAATTCCTTGCCTATTAAAATCGGAAAAATTGTACTCAAATTCATCGCTGCTTTCTTCATTTGGCGTTTCATCATGACTTTCATTAACTTGAAAAAACGTCAACGTAAGTCTAAAATATAAAAAAGCAGCTGGGCTTTAGCCCAGCTGCTGGTCTTTGCTTTACTTATAAGCAATCATTTGAATTTCAAGTGGTGCATCAAGTGGTAATCTTGCTACCTCAACACACGCTCTTGCAGGCTTGTGCTCACCAAAGAATGCCGCATACACTTCGTTGACTTGACCAAAATCATTCATATCGTTTAAGAAGATCTCAACCTTTACAACATCTGTAAGCGATGCGCCCGCTTCTTCAATAATACCTTTGCAGTTAGTCAAAGACTGTTGAGCTGCGGCTTTAACATCTTCCTTAATTAATTCGCCTGTTGCCGGATTAATTGGCAATTGACCTGAAACATAGATAAAACCGCCTGCTTCATAACCTTGTGAATAAGGACCTACCGCTGCAGGTGCATTTTTAGTTTGAATCGCTTTGTTCATAATTGTACCTTCCCTTTCTAGTTTTTCTCTACCCTGATCTCATCAAGATAGTTATAAATCGTATATCTCGATACACAAAGTATCTTAGCCACATAATCAATAGCGCCTTTAATCAAGAACGCACCTTGATTGTCTAGATTATCCACGATTTGAACTTTTTCTTCCTTTGTCAGATATGCAACCGGCTTGCCGACTGCATCGATTGTGCTGCTCACAATATTCATCAAAACATCATTGATGGTATGAGATTTTGATGCATCCGCCTCATCCACATTTGTTGTCACGCTCATGATATCGTTAAGCACTTTTTGCGCAACCACCAATTCTGTCATATCGAAATTGATGCAAAAACAGCCAATCACCTTGCCCTGATCGTCCCTAATAAACGTCGTAGAGGATTTCAGCACTCTACCTTCCGCGCTTTTTCCAGTGTAGTTTATGACATCTTCCAGTTGGCCTTCAGAAATTCTCTTTAGAGAATCTTCAGGTACAGGACTACCGATGCTTCTGCCAGTCACGTGACCATTGGCAATTTCTACTATGGAATTTTGCAGGTTGGAAAAATCATGAAGTACCACCTCGCAATTATTTCCAAATGTCTGAGCCACCACATTAACCAGCGGTCTATATCGTTCCAATATCGGATTTGTTGTCACAACCACGCCCCCCTATATACCATTATACAGAAGAAGTACATCTGTACTTCTTCCGCTTACTTATATATTTACTTTACTACAATATTAACCAATTTTGAAGGAATAACAACGACTTTTACGATGCTTTTACCTTCCATGAAATTTAACACTTTTTCGTTTGCCAAAGCCAGCGCTTCTATTTCTTCTTTCGAAGCACTCGTCGCTACAGAGACTTTATCTCTCACCTTGCCATTGACTTGTAGAACAATCTCCACTTCATCTTTCACAAGTGCTGCCTCGTCAAATGTCGGCCAAGCCACCTTGTGTACCGATTCATTGTGACCTAACATTTCCCATAATTCCTCAGAGAAATGTGGTGCAAACGGTGCGATGATGATGACAAGCTTTTCAACGAATTCATTGATCAGTGCTTGGTTCAATTCATCCTTCGCTGCTTCTTTATAGTGGTAGCCTTGATTAACAAGCTCCATGATCGAACTGATTGCTGTATTGAAGTTGAAACGACCATTAACGTCTTCAGTAATCTTTTTAACCGTTTTATTAAGTACATAAACCAGTTCTTTTTCTTCCTTTGTATTAACGTTTACAGCACCTTCTGAACGCTCAGTCATAAGCTCTTCAACCAGTCTCCAAACCCTGTTAAGGAATCTGAAAGCACCTTCTACCCCTGCCTCAGACCACTCAAGGTCTTTTTCTGGAGGTGAAGCGAAAAGTACGAAAAGTCTCGCTGTATCGGCACCGTAAGTCTTGATGATTTCATCAGGGCTTACAACATTGCCTTTAGATTTTGACATTTTCGAACCATCTTTTAATACCATACCTTGTGTCAGTAAGTTTTTGAATGGTTCGTCTACCGGCGAAAGACCGATGTCATACATAACTTTTGTGAAGAATCGCGCATAAAGCAAGTGTAGAATCGCATGCTCAACACCGCCGATGTATTGGTCTACATCCATCCAGTATTCTGCTTTTTTCTTATCGAATACTTCCTTGTCGTTTCTAGCATCACAATATCTTAAGAAATACCAAGACGAGTCAACGAAAGTATCCATTGTATCTGTTTCTCTTGTCGCCATTTCACCACACTTAGGACATGGTGTGTGCATGAAAGTCGGACTTGTTGTAAGTGGCGATTGACCTTTACCAGTAAATTCTACATCTGTAGGTAGTAAGAGTGGTAATTGTTCTTCTGGCAAGCACACTTCACCACATGTAGGACAGTTAACCACTGGAATCGGAACGCCCCAGTAACGTTGTCTTGAAATCAGCCAGTCTCTCAATCGGTAATTGATGGTCTTTTCTCCAATACCCATACCGTTGATTTTTTCGATAATCTTTTCAATGGCTTCCTTATTGTTCATACCGTTGAATTCACCTGAATTAATCATCTTACCCTCTGCTACAAAAGCAGCTGTAAGGTTGTTGACATCAATGTCAGCATTTTCAGGATCCACAACCGGAATCACGTTCAAATCATATTTTTTAGCAAAGTCGAAGTCTCTTTCGTCATGAGCTGGTACCGCCATAATCGCACCTGTACCATAATCCATCAAAACGTAGTTTGCAATGTAAATCGGAATCAATTCGCCGTTTAAAGGATTGATACAATGTCTGCCGATGAACATACCCTCTTTTTCAACATCGGTTGATGTACGTTCAATTTCAGACAAATGCTGTAATTTTTGTTGGAAAGCTCTTACCGGCACTTCGAATTCCGTACCATCTGTTAATTCATTGGTAAATGGATGCTCTGGTGCAAGAACCATGAATGTTGCACCAAATAGCGTATCAGGTCTTGTTGTAAAGACATCAAGCGCTTTTTCAGAACCATCGATTTTAAAGCTGACTTCCGCACCAACACTTTTGCCGATCCAGTTTTTCTGCATCAACTTAACTTTATCTGGCCATCCCTCAAGCTTCTCTAAATCTTCTAACAAACGCTCTGCGTAATCTGTAATTTTGAAATACCATTGCGATAGATTTTTCTTAACAACCGTTGAATCACAACGCTCACAACCGCCGTTAACCACTTGTTCGTTGGCAAGTACGGTTTCACAAGAAGGACACCAGTTTACAGGTGCATTTTTCTTGTATACCAAGCCCTTTTCATAGAACTGAGTGAAAATCCACTGCGTCCATTTGTAGTAATCAGGCTTGCATGTCGCAAGTTCTCTATCCCAGTCATAAGCAAGACCAAGTCTTCTCAATTGATAACCCATTTCTGCGATATTCTCAGTCGTCCATTTATCAGGATGGATGCCGTGAGCAATCGCTGCATTCTCAGCAGGTAGGCCAAAGGAGTCCCATCCCATTGGATGCAACACGTTGTAACCGCTCATGCTCTTGAATCTAGCGATAACATCACCGATAGAATAGTTTCTAACGTGGCCCATATGTAATTTTCCCGAAGGATATGGGAACATTTCTAAACAATAGTATTTTTCTTTGCTTGGATCTTCTGTAACGCTGTATGCATTTGTGTCTAGCCATTTTTTCTGCCACTTGGCTTCGATGGCGTTAAAATCATAACTCATTGCTTTCCTCCATCATTCTAAATTTATTGCTTTCAAAAAATAAAAAAAGTACCTGCTTATTTTTATAGGGACGAGACGATGCCCGCGGTACCACCCTATTTGGCTAATGCCCACTTAAAGTCTTTATTGGAACTACCCATAAAACGTTTTGCAAAGCAAGTTCACATTTTACCCCTGCTGATTTTCACTAACCACCAGCTCTCTGAAAAGGGCTAAAAAGCTACTACTCTTTACCGTTTTGTGTCATATTCATTAAAGATATTTTATAGTTAAAACTTAATGGTGTCAACATCAAATTTAGTGATAATCGCGTCGCACCATAATTTTTCCAAATTGTAGAAAACACGCTGTTCCTTGTTAAAGACATGAACAACGATGTCACCAAAGTCGAGAAGTACCCAGTTGCCCTCTCTATGGCCTTCCTTGTGACGAAGGAAATAGCCTTGTTTCTCCATACCATCTTCAACATTCTCAGCAATGGCAAGCACTTGTCTGTTAGAGCTACCGCTGGCGATAATGAAATAATCTGAAACACTGCTGATTTTTTGAACATCAAGCAAACTGATGTCTGAACCCTTTTTATCATCGATTAGATCGACGATGTCGTATGCCAGTTGTTTAATATCCATGCTTGTCCTCCTTATTTTACACCGTTTCGAATAAGCTCATTGCGCATCTCTAGCGCATTGGGATGAATCTCCTGATGTCCGGTCAATAAGTAAGTGATTTGATTTTCAACCGTCATCAGTAGAGCCTTATCCAAGTTACCCGATTCGGCCACCTGACGAATCGCCTCCACACCGTTCATCACACGATTCGGTTCGATATAATCCGCCACGTAGATGATTTTAGCTAGTTTAGAAAGAGAGGCCCTGCCAATGGTATGATACCAGATCGCTTCCAATATGTCCTCGTCGTCAACACCGTATTCTCTCATGGCAATATCCGCAGCAACCATACCGTGGGCCAAATAGAGATTCCGCTTCACGATGTCGTCAATTTCAAGATCGTGCAACTCGATATAGGCCAAAAGTTCCTCATCATTTAAGTTTTTCGCCAAATCATGAAATAAACCTGCGATTTCAGCCTTGGTGACGTCTTCATCACAATCCTTGGCGAGTTCCATCGCCGTATCAGTTACGCGCAGCGTGTGATGAAAACGAGATCGTTTTAGCCGTTCTTCCAATTCAATAAGCACTCTGTTTTTCATAGTTTACACCCTTTGGCATGACGCCTATAAATACAAATGGTTATCCAAAATAAACTGCTCCACCGATTCCGGCAACAAATACTTGATGGACCGACCTTCTCTAATACGGTTTCTGATATCCGTTGATGAAATGGCAAGTCCCGGAATGTGGGTTAAATAAATCTTAGCACCATAATGCGCTTTCAAATGTTCGATCTTCTCTTCAAGATGTTCTACATGAATACCCGGTCGTGTCGCACCGATAAAACTGCACAAGCTGAGCAGTTCCTCATAGTCCTTCCACGACTCGATACTCATGATGGCATCGGCACCTGTTATAAAAAACATTTCAACGTGTTCGCTATGGACAAGTGCCTTTATTTTTTTAATAGTATTGATGGTATACGAAATAGCCTCGGATTCGATCTCTATCTTAGAGACTTCAAAATGAGGGTTCGTCATACACGCAAGACGCGTCATATCGTAACGTAGCATCTTGTCGCTTATGTTGTCCTGACCTTTATGAGGTGGTGTCCCCACCGGTACGAATATGATTTTATCCAAACCAAATTGGTAGCGGATTTCTTCAGCCAACACCAAGTGTCCGAGATGAATCGGATCAAAGGTGCCACCCATAATGCCTATTTTACAACCACTGTTTTCACAGCTAAATACCATTTTACACACCTCTATTTGTTTGGTAGTTCAATCTCCGGATCTTCCTTTGATGGACGGTATAAGGTGAATTTCCTTCCAATCGCTTGTACAAATTCACTCTTCGTGTATTTAGCAGCATCCATACCTGCTTCTTTAGCTGTCAAACCGCTGTTTTCAAGTACTGTCACCTTTACAAGTTCACGGCTTTCCAAAATGACATCCAATTGTTTTGTAAAGTTTCGGCTGACACCGTCTTTACCTACTTGAATTGTAGGCTGAACCTTGTTTGCCAAACCTCTTAAATAAGCTCTTTGTTTTGATGTTAACATTAACTATCTCCTTAATATTCTATTCAAAGAATTCAAATTCTTTCTCTTCAATACGAACGGTATCGCCATTTTGGCAACCCATTTCCTTAAATTTCGCAAATACACCCATCTGCATTAAAATGTTCTGGAAGCGTCTTAAGGATTCAATATCCTCAAAGTTTGTCGAGTAAACCAATCTTTCAAGTCTGACGCCTTCTGCCACGTAAACCACAGCCTCTTCATCGTCATCATCGTCCAGTGGCTCTGTGTAGTAGTTGATGGTTGCATCCATTGTGAATACCTCATCTTCGATATTGAGTAGATCCGCTTCATCATAAAGCGATTCCACCTCAATGTTATCCAGAAGTTCTGTCACATGCAACATCAATTCCTTAACGCCATTGCCTGTCGCCGCAGAAATAGAGAAATATTTCATGCCACGAGACTCAACGTATTCGCGGAAGCCATCCTCCAGTTCACTGTCAAAAGCAATGTCCGTTTTATTGCCGGCAACCACTTGTACACGTCTCGCCAATTTTTCATTGTATTTCTCAAGTTCTTCGTTGATTCGCTCGAAATCTTCAATCGGTGTTCTGCCTTCGATACCCGATACATCCACCACGTGAATGATAACACGCGTACGCTCTACGTGTCTTAAGAAATCATGACCAAGACCGATGCCTTCGTGAGCACCTTCAATCAGTCCGGGAATATCCGCCAAAACGAAACTTCTACCCTTAACTTCTTCAACCACACCTAAATTCGGTGTCAAAGTCGTAAAGTGGTAGTTGGCAATTTTCGGCTTCGCTTTCGTTGTTGTCGAAAGCAACGTCGATTTGCCAACGTTTGGATAACCTACAAGACCAACGTCCGCAATCATCTTAAGTTCCAAGGTCACCATACGCTCTTGACCCAGTTTGCCTTGTTCAGCAAAAGTAGGCGCCTGTCTTACCGGTGTTGTAAAGTGGTAATTACCACGACCGCCTTTACCGCCTTTTGCCACAATACGTCTTTCACCATGCTCCATCAAGTCAGCAATGATCTTACCTGTCGCGTTATCTCTGATGATCGTTCCTGGTGGTACCATAATGACAAGGTTCTCACCGTCTTTACCGGTCTGCTTTTTCTTACGACCGTTTTCGCCAGGTTGTGCCTTGTATTGCTTCTTGTATTTAAAATCCATCAATGTTCTTAAATTCTGGTCCACTTGTGCGATAATGTCCGCACCCTTGCCACCATCTCCGCCGTCTGGACCGCCATCCGGCACATACTTTTCCTTTCTGAAGCTTACGATACCATTACCGCCATCGCCAGCTTTCAGGCTTAATTCCGCCTTATCTACAAACATTTATTTCACCTCTTCGTTATTCTTTGCCTTTTAACCTTTTACCCTTATAGATGTAAAATTATTTATACCTACAAATCCGATTTTTATCTTTATAAGTAATTTTACATCACCTAAAATTTTTTCTCAAAAATGTAAGAACGCCCATCATGTAGCATGATGGGCATTATTTTACTAAGCTTGTTCATAGATACTTACTTGCTTTTTGTCTTTACCTTTTCTTTCGAACTTAACTACGCCGTCCATTTTAGCAAATAAGGTATCATCTCCACCTTTACCTACATTAGCACCTGGGTGAATTTTTGTTCCTCTTTGTCTTACAAGAATTGAACCTGCAGAAACAAATTGACCGTCCGCTCTTTTAGTACCTAATCTCTTAGATTCTGATTCACGACCGTTCTTAGAAGAACCAACACCCTTCTTAGATGCGAATAACTGTAAATTAAATTTGATCATCATCGGTAAGCACCTCCTCTACCTGTAAATCCAAGTAATCCGGATAAATTTCCAAAATACCGTTTATTCCAATTAAAAAACTTTCAATTAGTAGATTACTATTGTACGTCTGTTCATGGTCGAGTCCCATTGGTAGTTCAAAAGATAAATCTCCTGATTCCACGGAATAATCGATATCCGCTATACCTGACAATGCGCCAAGTGATGCAAGTAATGTCTGTGCTAGTATCGAGACACTCGCACACACAATATCTTTGCCATGTTCATCGTAATTTGCGTGACCAGTCACGCCAACAGCAATATATTGTTTCTGACTTTTTTTCACACGTATTTCAATCATGCGAACCTCTTAATTATAAAGAGATTTTTTCGATTTTAACTTTTGTGAATGGTTGTCTGTGACCGTTCTTGTTTCTGTAGTCTTTTTTAGACTTGTACTTGTAAACGATTACTTTCTTAGCTTTGCCGTTCTCAACAACAGTTCCTTCAACAGTTGCGCCTTCAACTACAGGCGTACCTACTGATAAACCTTCTGCGCCAGATACAACAAGAACTCTGTCAAACTTAACAGTTTCACCTTCAGCATGATTTAATTTTTCCACAAATAAAGTGTCGCCTTCTTGTACTCTGTATTGTTTTCCACCAGTTTCGATAATAGCGTACATCATGACACCTCCTCTTCTCTAAACTCGCCAAATCCTAGGTAACTTGCGTTTTTAACCCGAAATGAGCGGCTACCAGCTATAAATGATATCACCTATACCGCCTATTGTCAATACTTTCTACACATTTAATTCCATAAATCTAGTAAGTAATTTTATAATAATGCGCTAAGGTGTCATCTTCAATTAATTCAACCTCAATTTCATGATTTTCGTAAAAGAAACCGTCGCTTAAAACCAGTCCATATGCATGAAGGGATTCTATAAAAGCTGACGTCGCAAAAAACTTGAACTGTTTTCCGCTATGATGCACCGACATGCGTCTCACCTCATTGACAAAACGTGTCAAATAGTAGAGCATATTCGGTTCGTAGTACATGGAACCATCCAATGGACGCTGATATTCAAAAATCTTATAAGCCGGTTTGGCACCGCGCTTCCTGGTGATTTCTAAAAATCCAAGTGCACTGATACCAACGACATAGCAGTCTGACCCGCTAAAAATCATTTTAGCACGATCCAGAAGTTGCTGCTTCTTTTGGGCACTATTCATATTAATCAGGTCAACAATAATAGCACCACTGATATCCGCTTTTTCAAGCAGCCATCTGGTCTTTTTCATCGCCTCGCAATTGGTATCGAACAGCACATCAGCACTCACTGGTTTCTGACGCTGTTTTCCAGAATTGACATCGATCACGACGCAAGCCTCCGTATAATCCACCACCAGTTCACCACCCGAAGGCAGCGGCAATTTGTACCCGCGTATTTCATCGATTTCGCCCTTGCAGCCCGCGTAATCGAACAGTTCATGACCCGCATAGTACTGGACCGTTTTTTTGCCCCATAAGCCAACACAATAGTCATAAATCAACTGGTCGTTGGTCAGCCAGCGATCCTCTTCTGGATTGAAGAGCTTATTGTATTGCTCCAAAAATCCTTTTTGTTCTCGAATGAGCCGTGGCGCATTCCCCAGCACCCTATACTGCAAAGCTGCCGTCAACTGATTCATCAAAGACTGGAATTCATCCGCCAAGGCATCCAAAGACGCATTGGCCGCCTCTGTTCGAATTACTGCACCGATGTACGCTTTGTCACCGATGAAGGCTTTCACCTTATCTACCAGAAACTTTTTCTTTTCAGCACTGTCTATTTTCTTGGAAATACCTACATTGGACGAACCGGAAAAGAGCACAAGGTACTTACCTTGAAAAGAAAGTTCTGTTGTCAGTTTGGCACCCTTCTCTTCATAGGGATCACTGATGACTTGTACAAGAACATCCTGCCCAGCCACCAGATGAACATCCCCTGCAACATCCTTGAAATTGATCATGCCTTTTTTAGCAAGCCCAATATCGATGAAGCCAATGCTTTTTTCCTTGTTAAGGTTGGTGACCCTGCCCTTGTAGATATTGCCCGCAATGGACACTTCGTCCTGAACCTCGACATCATATCTCAGCAAAGCGCCATCCACCATAACACAGCCCTGTGTCACGATTTTGTTACCATCTATCACAAAAGTTCTCATTTAACACACCTATAAGTCGTAGATATCCTTGTCGCCGGCATTGATTTTTTGACGATGTAATCGAAGTGTCTCCAAATCCATTTCTACACCTGGAAAACCATCCAGTGCATGCATCAAATCTTCCGCTCTCAAGTTGGATTCAGAACCAGCGTCAAGATGGGCGCTTAGGACCATATGACCCTCTAATTCAACGGATACCAACGCAAAGCTTCTAATTGCCGGTTTAATATCTTTTTGAACCACTTTCTTCTTTTTATTGACCTTTTCGATCATAATGGCGTCTTGTTTCATAAAATCATTCAGCCACGTCTCTACCACTTCTTTTGAATACGTATCCTTGTTGATGACAGAAATCAGGTACTGACAACTGGATACACTGCCCATGAGTTTAGGACTAGATTGACCAACTTGGTCGACAAAGGTACCTGCAACCAATTCGATCCCTGCCGGGAACGCTTCGCGCTGATGCTCCAAAAGCGCCGCAATATCCACTTTTTTCGTCAAAACCACTTCCATCACTTCAGCATCGCTGGTAACACCTACCGAAAGCGGCGCTGCGAAGTTGATTTTAGGTCTTGGATTGAAGCCTTGAGAAAACTCAAGCGGCATCTGCGCTCTTCTAAAAGAACGCTCCATCAATCGAACCATATCCAAATGGGATAAGAATTTCATATAGCCGACTTTACGGTATTTCAATCTTAAAATAGCCATTAGCAAAAACCTCCCGACTCAAAAACTTGGGTAATACCACAAGCATGACAGTTATTTCTGCAATCCGGCGTCACTTTACCTGTCAAGGCATTTTCCCATTCTCTGTACAAGAATTTTTTAGAAACGCCGACATCAATAAAGTCCCAAGGGAATAATTCATTGACATCACGTACTCTCGATGTATAGAACAGCGGATCGATGCCACAAAGCTCAAAGGCCTGCATCCACTTGTCATAATCGAAATACTCCTGCCAGCCGTCAAATTTACAGCCCAATTCAAAGGCTTTGATCAGCACGGCGTTCAATTTTCTGTCACCACGGGCAAATACCGCTTCCATAAAACTGCCGTATGCATCGTGATAATTGAACTTCACTTTTTTATTAGTAATAATCTCTCTCAAAAATTTTTGCTTTTCAATGAAGGTTTCCAAGGTATCCTGTGGTTGCCACTGGAACGGTGTAAATGGTTTCGGTACAAAACAAGCTGTACTAATCGTCACCGCTACAGAACCTTTTTTCTTTGGCGATTGAACCGTTTTATAGAGATAAGTTGTACGGTTGGCAATCTCGTTGATCCCTTCCAAATCTTCGTAAGTCTCCGTAGGGAGTCCCATCATGAAATAGAGTTTAACACGGCTCCAACCTTCTGCAAATACCTGTTCTAACGTGTTGAAGATGTTGTCCTCATTCACACCTTTATTGATGACGTCTCTCAGTCTTTGCGTGCCCGCTTCCGGTGCAAAGGTAAGACCCGTCTTACGCACTTTTTGAATCTCTGTCAATACATCTACCGAAAATGAGTCCAATCTCAAGGACGGCAAAGAAATGCCAATTTTATCATCTTCACTGTCTTTAATCATCGAATAAATAAGATTTTCAATATCTGAGTAATCTAAAGTACTTAAAGAAGACAAGGCAACCTCGTCATAACCTGTCGATTCCAACATTTTCTTAGCCAGTTCCATGATTTTCTCAGTACTCTTCTCACGAATTGGACGATAAATCATGCCTGCCTGACAAAAACGACAACCCGCTGTACAACCTCTAAAAATTTCAACCACAGCGCGATCATGAACGATATCAATGAAAGGTACCATTTGCTTTTCAGGATAAAAAACGTTGTCCATATCCTGAATAATACGCTTAGTCACCTTTTTAGGCACATCAGCTGCAATCGGTTCAAAAGATGCTAAAGTACCATCTTCATTGTATGCTGCTTCATAAAGCGATGGTACATACACGCCATCAAGACTTGCTGCTGCTCTTAGAAACTCTTTTCTTGTAGAACCCTTCGTTTTGTGTGCCTTGTAAAGGCTGATCAACTCCAAGTTCATTTCTTCCCCTTCGCCTAAAACGAATAAATCAAAGATATCCGAAATCGGCTCTGGGTTGTAAGCACAAGGACCACCTGCGAAGATAATCGGGTCTGCCTCTGTACGTTCTGCACTTCTAAGCGGAATACCGCCTAGATCAAGCATGTTGAGTATATTGGTATAAGACAACTCATACTGTAATGTGAAACTTAGTAAATCCAATGATTTTACCGGTGTTTTGGTCTCCAGTGTGAAAAGAGCAATACCATTGTCACGCATTTGCTTTTCCATATCGGTCCATGGCGCAAAAACACGTTCACAATAAACGTCTTCCATTGTGTTTTGGACACCATATAAAATGTGCATCCCTAAATGTGACATCGCCACTTCATAAACATCTGGAAAACCAAAACCGACTCTGATTTTCTGATCCAAATCTTCTTTAATAATTGAATTTATTTCTCCACCAATGTATCTTGCCGGTTTTTCAACCAAGTACAAGATATCATCTAACGACTTTTTCATTCTTTCCCTCCAATAATTACATCACGCCGTAGCTACCACGCTTGCGACGCGCGTATACGTTCATAAGTAGCCCAATGGCCACCATGCTGGTAATCAAAGAGCTGCCGCCATAGCTCAAGAAAGGCAGCGTAATACCCGTTACAGGCATAATACCCATTGTCATACCGATATTCTCTATAATCTGAAATGCAAACATAAATGTCACGCCAATGGCAATCAGACTACCGTAGTTGTCCTTCGCCTTTCGTGCAATGCTCATCATTTTAAGTAGCATCATCAAATACAATCCAATAATTGCTGCACCGCCTACGAAACCTGTCTCCTCGCCGATAACCGCATAAATGAAGTCCGTCTCCTGCACAGGCAGATAATCATAGCGGTGATAAATACCTTGAAAAATACCCCGTCCAGTTGCCATACCTGAACCAATGGTGATTTTGGATTGCATCACGTGATAATTTCCCGGAAGGGATAAATCCTCCGGATGCAAGTAGGCATCAATTCTAATACGCTGATGTGGCTTCATCATCTTATAAATCAGCGGTAATAGAATACCTAGGCCTAGCGTTGCCGTACCAATGATGCGGTAGCTAAGTCCCGAAGCGAACATCATACCCACCGCAATAAAGATAAAAACAAGTGCCGTTCCCAAGTCCGGCTGAAGCAAAATGAACAGCATAAAGGGCACCATGAACAAACCACACATGACGATATCTTTAAAGGTCGTCAGATCCTCTTCCCGATTGTCCAAAAACTTGGCAAAGGAGATGATAAAGGCGATTTTAGCGATCTCTGCCGGTTGTAAATCGATGACACCGAGGTTGATCCAGCTTCGCGCACCATAACGTTCAATACCTAGCCCAGGCACATATACGAGGAGTAATACAGCTACACCAAATATGTAGATAAACTTATAGAATTCACCCATAGTATTGTAATCCACCAGCATAGCCACCAACATAGCAACGATGCCAATGACAAAAGCGATGGCCTGTACCTTGACCTGTCTGGATAAACCATCTTCCATAATATTGGTAGCGCTACCGATCATAATCAGTCCAAAAGAAAAAAGAATCAGTATAATCAGTAACAATGTGAAATCCATATTCTTTAATGTATTCTTCATTTTGACCTCTCAAAAAAAGCCCCTTATTGAAGGGGCTTAATCGCTTACTTTCTTCTCATACTTTTTATTGGAATGTTAGCCACAAGCGCTGGCTTTCCTTCATCATCCGTCGTTTGTGTAATTCTGATATCAAGACCGTCTTCATCAATATCAATGTATTCCGAAATAGTCCGCATGATATCACCCTTCACCATTTCCAAAAACTCAGGAGAGCAATTTGAACGATCATGTATTAGCACAAGCTTTAGCCTATCTTTTGCGACATTCTTACTCGAAGTGTCTTTGCTTAAAAATTTGAACAAGTCAAACACGCCTCAACCCTCCTATCTTCTAAAACTGAAAATCTTCATTACCTTATCCATAAAACCTTCTTGAATTTCCAATTCAAGAAATGGAATTTCTTCCCCTATAACGCGTTTTGTAATATTTCTATACGCCTTACCCGACATACTTTCCATTTCCTTAACTGCCGGTTCGCCTCGATTGGTACTGATAACGATTTGCTCGTCATCCGGTACAATACCGATGATATCAATATTTAAAATATCCGTCATATCACTGATATTCATCATATCACCACGTTTTACCATATCGATACGAATTCTATTAACAATCAGTTCCGGATCACGTAAATCATGCGCCTCCAAAAGACCAATGATTCTGTCTGCATCTCTTACCGCTGATATTTCCGGTGTCGTTACGACAATCGCTCTATCCGCACCTGCAATCGCATTCTTAAAACCTTGCTCGATACCCGCTGGACAATCGACCAGCACGAAATCAAACTCTTCTTTAAGTGAGTTGCAAAGTTCTACCATCTGAGCTTCCGTTACCGCATCCTTGTCTCTTGTCTGAGCTGCTGGTAACAAGAATAAACCGTCAAATCTTCTATCTTTAATCAATGCTTTTTTTGGTTCGCATGTCTTACTTACTACATCTACAATATCATATACGATTCTATTTTCCAAACCAAGGACAACGTCTAAATTTCTTAACCCGATATCAGCGTCGATAACTACGACCTTCTTGCCTTCCAAAGCCAGACCAGCACCTAAATTTGCTGTCGTAGTTGTTTTGCCAACGCCGCCTTTGCCAGATGTAATTACTATTACTTCACCCATGTTTCTTCCTCCTGCTTATAAATATGGTTCTATAACGATCATGCCGTTCTTGATGTATGCAATCTCAGGATCTTCAGGCATAACCTCTTCTTCCGGTGGTCGAGTGATAATTTCCCCGATTCTGAGTTGCACTGGATTGAATACCAGTGAAGCTACAAATGCATCGCTATTGTTAGGATAGCCCGCATGCGCCACACCTCTGAGCGCCCCCATAACGACGATATTGCCACCCGCAATGAGCTCTGCACCGGGATTGACATCACCAAGTACGACAATATTGCCACTATGTTCTTCTCTACGTCCAGACCGAATAGTACCCTTAATAAACTTCGTGTCATCGTTCTTAGACAATTTACGCGCTGGTGAAACTAAAGGTTTCTTCGGCATGGTTGCCACAGGCGCAGCCGGAGTAGCCGGTGTAGCCGAAGTTCTGGAAACCATCTCTAATGACACCACAGATAGACCGTATTGTTTTTCAATGATGT
The DNA here is from genome assembly GCA_016938815.1 of Clostridia bacterium. Taxonomy (GTDB): domain Bacteria; phylum Bacillota; class Clostridia; order Peptostreptococcales; family Acidaminobacteraceae; genus JAFGTX01. Next base: position 31,637 of record JAFGTX010000279.1, read on the forward strand.
GCTTTAGAATTTTCTTTTCCCTAATATTGAAATTAAAGCCGTCAACACCAACAATTTCTGCGCTTTTAAAAAATGAGTCGGCAGTTTCCAACTTCACTTTTATTGCTTCAACAATTTCTTCAAAAGTACCAAAACCTGAGATGTGGATCAAAAACCCATCTTTAGTCCCTTTGAAGTCTACTTTTCTGTTTGCAACCATTTCTCGCCTCCAAGCGGTAAATTCTATTGACTTAGTCAATAGCTGCAGGAGTTTCTTCCCCTTCTACTATATTATCATATAAATGAAAATAATGGGCATAAATTTCTCTTGCAATTGGCGCCGTATATCCACCATGTCCACCTTGTGGCACGAGAACAACTACCGCAATCTCCGGATCGTCAAATGGCGCGAAAGAAACGAACCAGCCATGGCTATCGTAGTCGTCCCTGAAATAGTTAATATCTGAATCCCTTAGGTCTTTCTTGCTCAGTTCCTTGATTGCTGCTCTGAATGTGGATTCCGAACTCAAGTAGTCATAAGACACCAGTTCGTTGATTTCTTCAGTCAGTGCATTCTTTTCCGTTTCATCCGTTAGCGCATCACGCTCAGCTCGCATTTCTGCCAGTTCATTGTTTCTGCGTTCCAGAATCACATCAGCTTGTGCTTCTACTTGCTCAATAGAAAGCGTTCGATCGATTTTTACCAGATTTTCCTTGAGGTAGGCCAACTCATCTGCCGGTGGAATTTTACCCATTCTCTCGGCAGTACCTGTTTTGGCACCGACGATAATCGGGAAGTTCTTGAAAGTCGAATAACCCGTACCGTCGGATTCACAAGTCACCCTTCTCATACCCTCTTTAATAGCATCCAGAATATGATTGACATTCATGCCTTCGTTAGATACGAATTGGTTTTTGTTGATGGTCACGCCACCCACTGATTTAATTAAAGTCAACTCATTATTATAGCCGCCATTGGCAATCGTCGCAATATATCTGGCAATCTGAACAGGCGTGTACTCATGGCCACCCTGACCAATCGCCATGTTAAAAGTATCTCCTGCATACCATTTCATCAAGTTAAAGTAAGAATATTTAATGGTGTCGGCCAGTGGTTCTACTTCCGTGTAAGTGCGACCGCTCAATTCTCTTAAACGATTGATGATTGCGCCTCTCGTTGGGTTTTCATCTGCCCACGAGACGATTTCATTGATGATTTCATCCCGCTTATCTTCGTCTTCAACCACGTCTGCATCGAAATAGTCTTCCATAGCATATTCCAATGAGCCTCTAAGACCTCTGATCAAGTCACGTTTTTTCTTTTCTGGGTCCGGTACACCACGCACCGATTCATAGATTTCAATACCACTTTCCTCATCAAGACCAAAGCGTTTAGATGCTTCAATCAGTTTGGTTGCATCCATATCAAACGTTAGGGGTCTGTCGTTATGGTAGTCATATCCTGTCGAAATATCATAGAAGAAGTAGTTGCACGATACCTTAAGTGCTTCGACAAAGCTTATATTGCCATGTCTAAGACCATAATCATTGTAATACCAACAACCAAATCTATGATTCCCTATTTGAACATAACCATCCGCATAAATCTTTTTATAAGGGTCCATACCCTGTTGCGCTGCCGCAAATCCGGTAATCATCTTATAAGTTGAACCTGGTTCAGCCGCTGTAAGCGCTGCCGTATTGTAGAGCGGTCGAGGCGCCAGAGGATTTTTTATATTATCCGGCTGCAGGCTCTCCCAGTCCTCCGAAGTAATGCCTGTCGAGAAAAGGTTAATATCATAAGACGGATAATTGGCAAGTGCTAAGACCTCGCCCGTTTGGACATCAACAACGACAACCGCTCCAGTCTCCGCCTTTTCGAAAGCTTCTTTGTATTTATAGTTGCCCCATGGACTATCATAAACACCTCCGGTCTGAATCATCTTGATGCCTTTTTCCAAAGCCGCTGTCGCCGCTTTTTGCAGGTCCATATCGATTGTAAGTACAATATCTTTGCCTGCTATCGATGACTTGGATTCTATACCGTCATAACCCTTGTCCACTTCCCTGACCAAACGGCCAAGAACATCCACTTCTACATATTTATAACCATTGGTACCGTTGAGATCCAGTTCGTAATTGCCTTCTATCCCTACTTTCCCGATGATCTGATTTCTGTTGTAGCCATTTTCATCTACATACTTTTGAATTTCATATTCGCTGGAGATCTTACCCATGTATCCAAGAATATGCGCACCGATATCCTTGAAAGGATAGTACCGAATAGGTTCTATCGAAACACTGACACCCGGCAATTCCATACCCAGTTCATTGATCATGACCGCGGTCGATTCCTTGACGGAATCCGCAACCTTTACCGGCTCGTACTTGAGATAACCCTTGGCACGAATCGCATGTTTTAAAGCCAAAATCTTATATGCATCTTCATCAGACATATCTTCCGGAATGGAAAACTCCTTACGGTCTCTGATCATTTTGAAGGCTACTTCTGCCGATGTATCCCCTTCAATGCCGTAGGACTTCAAGAAATCCTGCTTGTTGAGTACCGCGCGATATTCCATCTTGCTGACTGAAATCGGCGGACTGATACCCTTTAATAGCAGTAGCCGCTGACCTTCATAAGGGTCCACCTCAAAAAAGATTTGCTCTCTTCTTAGAATCTCCGCATAAACATCTTCTGCGGTTTCATCCGAGTCAAAATCATTCTCCAATAACCACTCTTGCAGGCTCACATCGTAATCATAATAAAACTTGCCGTTATCCACCTTGATTGGAAACTCGATATGCGTTTCCTCTGCATCGTTCAAAAGGTCCACCAAACGTACTGAAACATCGTTCAAATCACTTTTCGAAACAAGAGATCCGTTGATATTGACAACAAAACCAGGAACACTACCTGCAACAAGCACGCCATTTCTATCGTAGATATCACCACGCTTCGCAACTTCCGTTACTTTTCGAAGTCGGTTGTTTAAAGCTTGTTCTCTGTAGTCCTCACCCTGCACCAAAGTCAAAACGGCCAATCTATAGAGCATAATCGCAAAAATAATGATAAAAATAATATTGATTTGTGTACGTCTATTTTTTAACTTACCAAACATATGCCACCTCTATCTCAAACTAAAGCCATATTCCCGTTTTAAAAATTTCGAATACACAAAAACGCCAACCGCAATATTGTAGACCATTTCCTTGAATCCTACAATCAAATAAGGTTTAAATACCACATTGCCATCAAGAAAGTACATGAAACTGAAATAGGCCAAATAATAGAAAATCGTCGAAACGCCTAAAAAAGCTACCGGCGTCAAAAAATTATCTTTAAATAGCGAATCCTCTAATGCGTGAATCACAAAAGCGATTGGAACATAAATCAGAAGATTGATGCCCAGTGTCATAGATAGGAAAATGTCTTGAAACGCCCCCAACATCACTGCCAGGATCAGTCCTTCCTTCTCCGGGAAAATAGCGGAAAACACCACAATAAAAATCAAGGATATATTCGGCATAATCCCATATATCCTTAAAAATTGAAATAGCGTTGAATGCAATATGAAAATAACAAAAGCAAGTAAAAATAACTTTCTTGTCTTCATAAACTAATTTAACTCCTCATACGGAATAACCATTACCTTGTCGATTTGCTTGAAATTAACAAAAGGTTCCACGACAATGCCCGTCAAAAGCTCGTTTTTATCCACTTTGACTTCTGCAATCTTACCGATTAGAATGCCTTTTGGATAAACTCCCATGCCTGACGTAATCAGCGTGATGCCTTCCTCGATATCCGCTGTTGGATCGAAAAGATAGCCTGTTAGATCAAAATCGACACTGCCATTAAGCTGTCCAACGTAGTTGATATCATGGTCCAGCGTTTGAAAGCCTACAGAGGCTTTATTGTCAATTACTGAAACCACCTTCGCCCAGTTATCTCCAGCTTCATAAACAAGACCCACCAGACCTGAACCGTTTATAACAGCGCTATTTTTAGTGATCCCTTGGTTCTTCCCTGCATCGATGGTGAACATATTGAACCAGTTACCCTGTTCCTTAGCCACTACATCACAAGAGATGTAGTTGTCAATCGCCATCTTATTGGTATAGTTAAGCGCTTCTTTTAAATTGGATAATTCTTCTAATTCTAATTTAGTAAGCGTTTTGTCGATCAATTCTTCCTTTAAAGACTCATTTTCAGCAATGAGGGATTCATTGATTTCTATGATTTCCCAAACGTTGATAATAGGTGCAATCTTTGAAGAGATTCCGTTGCCGATTGCGTAAAAGCCCTTTTGTATAGGCGTGACAATACGCCCTGCCACGTTTTCCAGCAAGGTTATGTTTTGTCTGCCACCCATGGTAATACCCATGATTCCAATCAGCAAGATGGTTGAGATAATGATAATAGCACGTTTTAATCTAGAGCTTTCCATCTAACCACCCCTGCTATTTTTTTGAAGTTATAAACACGCTCTTCAACATATCATAATTTTCAATTGCAATACCTGTACCGTGAGCAACACAGTCCAGTGGCTCATCTGCGATATTAACCGGCATCTCTGTCTCTCTTCTAATCAACACATCCAAGCCGTGAAGTAAGGCACCACCACCAGTCAACATGATACCATGGCTCATGATGTCCGCTGCAAGTTCAGGCGGCGTTCTTTCTAGTGTTCCTTTAATGCCTTCTACAATGGCATTGACAGGCTCGCTAAGGGCTACTCGAATTTCTTCCGCTGAAATGGTCATCGTTCTTGGTAGACCTGTTACAAGATTTCTACCTGTGACAGCCATATCCTGAAGATTCAAGTTTGGAAAAGCAGAACCGATTTGCATTTTTATCTGCTCAGCTGTTCGCTCGCCGATCATCAAGCTGTATTCTTTACGAATGTATTGAATAATCGATTCATCCAACTCGTCGCCACCGATACGGATAGACTTGCTCGTTACGATACCACCTAGGGAAATCACGGCAATCTCCGTTGTACCACCACCGATATCAACAACCATACTACCTGTAGGCTCTGCAACCGGAAGACCGGCACCAATCGCTGCCGCCATTGGCTCTTCAATAAGAAGCGCATCTTTAGCGCCCGCCGCAAAGGCAGCCTCCGTAACCGCACGTTTTTCAACTTCTGTCACATCAGAAGGCACGCCAACAACAACGCGAGGCGCAAAAAACAAGGACTTCTTTGGATAAGCCTTATCAATAAAGTATTTCAACATTCTATGTGTAATTTGAAAATCTGCAATAACACCATCTCTAAGAGGACGTGTTGCTGTGATGTTTCCCGGTGTTCTACCGATCATTTCTTTCGCTTCGTTACCTACAGCCAGCACGCGACCATCTTCACTTTGAATCGCCACTACCGAAGGTTCTCTAACGACAATACCTTGTCCCTTAACATTAACAAGGGTATTGGCCGTTCCTAAATCTATCCCCATATCTTTACTAAAAAGTTTCATAAAAAATAACAACTATTTATTCTCCTTTCGCACCGTCAATTCTTGACCGTCGTTCTTATTAGATTATAACGTAAAACATAGGGAAAATATAGACCTACAGGTCAAAATGTTCTTTGAAACTGTAGTAGGATTCGTTCCCTAAAACAATGTGGTCCATAACCTCTATACCCACGATTTTACCTGCTTCTACCAACCGCTCTGTAATCTGTTTATCTTCCTTACTTGGCGCTGGATAGCCACTGGGATGATTATGCGCTAAAATCACGGATTTCGCGTTCTTTTTTATGGCATAATGAAACACCTCTCTTGGATGAACAATCGAAGCGTTTAATGAACCTGTTGAGATATCCTCAACAGCGATAATTTGATTTTTCGTATCCAGCAAAAGGGCAAAAAATTTCTCTTTTTTCAAATGCATAACCGAAACTTTCAAATGATCATACACATCACCAGGACAAGTAATCTTATCCTTATAATGTTCAGAAGCCAACACCCGTTTACCTAACTCTATCCCCGCCAACAAAAGGCATGCCTTCGAGGGCCCAATCCCTTTGATGGTCACCAATTCTTCTGCTGTTATATTGCTAAGTGCCGCTAAGCCACGCTTATCATAATACAATACATCCTTTGCGATGTCTAGCGCACTGTGATTTTCTCTTCCTGTACGAATCAAAATGGCCAATAATTCCTGGTTGGACAATTGAGCCACACCGGATTTCAACATTTTCTCCCTCGGTTTCTCAGTATCCGGCATTTCCTTAATCAAGCCATAATGCATAATATCCACTCCCTATTTTAGGCGAATGAATAATCGAAATACCTTTCCAGTGTGTCTACAATCCGACTAATAGGAAATCCCACCACATTGAGATAGTCGCCACGGATGTTTTCTACGAGAAGCGCACCCTTGCCCTGAATACCATAAGCGCCAGCCTTATCAAATGGTTCGCCACTTTCTATATACCAGTTGACCACTTGATCATCATAGTCCTTGAAAGTGACCTCTGTCACCACATAGTCCACCATCTTCATATGCTGTCCTGCTTCAATGATGCTAAAACCCGTCATCACTTGATGGGTCTTACCGCTCAAACTGCGAAGCATAGCTCTGGCATCCTCCGCATCCTTGGGTTTGCCTAGAATTTTCCCTTCCGATACGACCACGGTATCTGCAGAAATTATCAATTCGCCCTTATTAAATTTTTCTGCGGCAGAGAGACCTTTCTGCAAAGCAATGCTCATGACTACTTGATCCGGACGTTCCCATGGGTTGACTTTCTCAGGACAATCCCCTTCGACCACCTCATAATCCATACCCATCGTGTCTAATATTTCTCGCCGTCTCGGAGATTTGGACGCTAAATATATCTTTCTCATAGCAACCTCCCTACAGCTTTCTAAAAATCAGTATTGCCGAAATCAAACCAAGAATACTGGCAAGGTTGATCGACATCTTAAGACCGATCGTAAATTGAATCACACTGAGATCCACGGTTACCGGGGAAAACCCTATAGACTTGCCATAAGTTAGAATTTCAAACGACTGACCCAAAATATCACCAATCAAACCGCCTATAACAAGACCAATCAATAGTACGATTAATAGAATCAATGAATCTTTACCTTTTGCTCTCATACGCCCTCCTATTTTACCATATTTTTACAACAATACCAACTTATCCATTTCAATGATTTCAAGAAGGCTAAGTATCATTTTACTATTTTTTTATGGATAATTCTAGTATAATAGACTCTTGTGAAGGGAGTGTGAACAATGAAAAAAAGACTGCTTATAGGCCTCATCATTGGTTTGTTAGCCATTGCTGCACTAGGTAACCAATACTTAGAGCAAAGCTACCAACTTTCCCTAGGGGAATACATAAAAGCCATCCAGCCCTTTACTTCAGAAGAAAAGGCTTGGCTGGCAACCCATAACATCATCAAATACGGCGCCGATTCCAATTCGCCACCACTGCGTTACGTCGATCCGGAAACCCTACAATATGAAGGTATTGTCGTCGATTATGTCGATGCCCTTTCTATCGAACTCGGTGTCTCCATCGATTTCACGCCTACCCAGTGGAAAAATGCCTTGCTTTCCCTATCTAGCGGCGATATCGACATATGTGATATGCAGCCCTCTGTGGAACGGGCAGAATACTATGACTTCTCAGCGCCGATTTACTTCCAGCGCGGCGTCATTCTGACGCATAAAGACTCTCCCATTCAAAGCATGGTCGATCTACCTCAGCATACCATTGCCGGCACCAGTGGCGATTATATCTTTGAATACTTGGAAAACAACTACCCATCAGTGAAAGCAATCGAATCCACCGACCTTGAATCCGCCATCGCACTCCTAAAGGATGGCGCGGTCGATGCAGTTCTTGGCGACGAATCGGTTATTGAATATTTTGTGGATGCAGAAAATCTGTCCAATGCTTATTATATGACAGAAGACGTCCTTTACGAACAAAACGCAGCCATCGCTGTAAAAAAGGACAACAAACTACTTCTTTCCATCATCAACAAAGGGATTGCCCGCCTTAAAACAAAAAATACCATGGATAAAATCAATCGCAAATGGTATGCCCAACAACCACTGATTACGAAGGATATCCAGCAATTCAAATGGCAATTCATCCTTGAAACCCTAACCATTCTGGCGCTCTTCAGTTTTGGTGTCTTCTATTATTGGAACCGCCAGCTCACGCAGAAAGTCGATCAAAGAACACGTGATTTGAACGCTTCGACCAAGGTGCTGAAAACCACCTTCAACAGTTTGTCTCAATTCCTCATCGTCCTTGATGAAAACAAGAACCTGATCGAACTCAATGACAGCTTTGCCCTATTTTCAAAATCAAAAAAATCGGCCTTCAAGGGGTGTCACTTCAATGAATTGCCACCGCTAATCAGCACCGGCGTCCTATCGGATGCCATTCAGACAGGATACAGCGAAAAAACAACCTTTGAATGCACCTTTGAGCATGATCATAGAACCTATAAAGCCAAGGGGTATCCTCTGGAAAATCCCATGGTTGCTTTTCAGTTGCTTCTCTTTATCGAAGACATCACCGACACCATTGTACAGCAACAACAGCATCTCCAGTCTCATAAGATGGTGGCTGTCGGTCAACTGGCAGCCGGCGTTGCACACGAAATAAGAAACCCGATTGGGCTGATCCGCAACCACACCTATTTGATTCGCCGTTTTCTAAAGGAGAGCATGTCAGAAGACTTGAGCGAATCCCTACAAGTCATGGATCAATCCGTCGAGCGGGTCAACAGCATCATCAATAACCTGCTTAACTTCTCCAAACAAGAATCTCTGGTACGAACACCGATTGAGCTTAGAAACTTTGTCGAGAACATCCTCAATTTGCATAAAAAGCAGATTGAGAAAAAAAATGCTCAAATCCATTTGATTTGTGATGACCACCTGAAAGCCAATTTGTATGTCGAATCCATGAAACACATTGTCATGAATCTGCTCTCAAATGCCCTAGAAGCCATTGATAAAGGCGGACATCTAGACATACAACTGGAAATTAAAGACACCGATTTACACATGGTCTTTGCTGATAACGGCAGCGGTATTCCAGAACATCTGCTGACCAACATCTTCAATCCTTTCTTTACTACCAAGAGTCCTGACCAAGGTGTTGGCCTTGGACTTTACATTGTCTATAATGAAGTAGAAAAATTACAGGGTGCCATTACGGTGAATAGTACCGTTGGTGAAGGTACTTCATTCGATATTTTGATCCCTACAGAACATAAAACAAAGGAGGCAAAACTATGAATACGCATAATTTCAAATTGCTGATTGTAGATGATGATACGGACTACACAAAGGTCCTTACCAAGATCCTCTCCACGGAAAACTATGCCATTCAGACAGCCAACAGCGGTGAAGATGCCTTCTTCAAGGTTCAGCTGGCACACTATGACTTGGTACTGACAGATCTTATGATGTCCGGCATGAATGGCATCGAATTGCTTGAAAAAATAAAAAAGGAATCTCCTCTAACTGAGGTTATTCTCATCACAGGCTTTGGCACCGTTGAAAATGCCGTAGAGGCCATGCGCAAAGGCGCATACTCTTATTTCATCAAAGGCAACGACCCTGATGAACTATTGATGACCATTTCAAAAATCGTACAAAGTACCTTCATCAAAAAACAGAACAGCGTGCTCATCGATACCTTAGGCAAAAAATCCATCGAGTTGACGTCTAAGAATCTGAAATTCCAAAAAACAATCGAGCTTGCAAAAAAAGCGGCATACAGCAACGCCAGCATCCTTCTTCTCGGAGAATCAGGCGTAGGCAAGGAAGTCTTTGCAAGGTATATCCATCAACACAGCCAGCGTAAAAACGCACCCTTCATACCGGTCAACTGCCACGCCTTTCAGGAAACCATGCTGGAATCGGAACTGTTCGGCCATAAAAAAGGTGCCTTCACCGGCGCGCAGGAAGACCGCATCGGCAGATTCGAAGCCGCCGACCATGGGACGCTGTTTCTGGATGAAATCGCCGATACCCCCATGAACACACAGACAAAACTTCTGCGGGCGATTGAAAACAAGACCATTGAACGCATCGGTTCCAACGAAGGCATTTACTGCGATTTTCGTCTCATTTCTGCGACTAATAAGTCCATTGACGAGATGATCAGCAATCAGACCTTCCGTGAGGATTTCTACTATCGGATCAGCACCATCATCATCAACATCCCGCCACTTAGAGAGCGCAAGGAAGATATACCTCAGCTGGTGGATTATTTCATAGAAGAACTTTTTACTGAAATGAAATGTATTTATCGTGGCATGGATGAAGAAGTATACGACATGCTGATGACTTATGACTATCCAGGCAATGTGCGAGAACTTAAGAATATCATCGAACGCCTCGCCGTTCTCTCCATGGGCGGATGGATTTCAAAAGAGGATGTGCAGTTACGCCCTACTAAAAAAAGCCTTGGCGACGTCAGTTTAAAAGATTACCGCGCCCATGCAGAAAAATCTTATATCCAACAGGTGCTTGAAGAAAACAACTACAACATGACCCAATCTGCTCAGAAATTGGGTATCAGTCGACGTCAGCTTTTCAACAAAGTGACAGAATACAATTTAAAAGATGAGTAATTAATTTCACGGGAGTGGGCAAAAAAATGCCCACTCTTTTTTGTAATACTTCACAAAACTTTTTGTTAATTTATAAACTATCCCTTGTTTTAGCCAAATATTCTGATTTTTTTATAAAAATTACGATTTCTTAAATTTTGGCACAAAGGTTGCGTTAATAGTCTGTGTATTTATTAGTTTTATTTTTTTTATAACTTGGGAGGTTATTATGAAAAACGAAAGAAAAGATTACATTGTCGTTGGCGCAGCACTTTTTGCTATGTTCTTCGGCGCAGGCAATTTGATTTTCCCACCAGCACTAGGTATGCTGTCGGGTGATCAATGGTTATCATGTATTTTAGGTTTTGCCCTTACCGGCGTTGGACTACCTATTTTAGGTGTCATTACCATCGCTAAGGTAGGTGGCTCTTTGAAAGATTTCGCTGGACGGGTCAGCCCCCTTTTTGCAACGGTACTGGGAGCAGTCATTGTTCTCGCTATCGGACCCTTACTAGCAATCCCACGTACTGGCGCTACCGTATTTGAAATTGGTATCTCTCCATTATTTCCGACAATTCCGCCATTAGCAGTATCCATTGTTTATTTCACAATTACATTGTTCTTTGTAATTAAGCCCTCGTCAATTATTGACAAAATAGGTAAAATTCTAACACCTATCCTACTGCTTATTGTCGGCCTTATCATTTTCAAAGGTGTTGCTTCACCAATCGGAGCGCCCGTACCTACTGGTATCAAACTTGCCTTTTCAGAAGGTTTCGTTGGCGGTTATCAAACGATGGACGCCCTTGCTTCTGTCGTACTTGGTGGTTTGATCCTATTCGGCCTTAAAGAAAAAGGCTATACAGATCAAAAAAGCCTCATCAAATTAACGTCAAAAGCAGGAATCCTTGCTGGTAGTGCTTTGCTATTCATCTACGGCGGCCTCTTATTCCTTGGTGCAACAGGTAGCGGTCTCTTATCCGCAGAACTTACAAAAACTGAACTCATCATCGAATTGACAAATCGCGTACTTGGTATTTACGGCCAAATGGGCATTTGCTTAGCCGTATCGGTTGCATGCTTAACGACTTCCATCGGACTTACTGCAGTAGTTGGTAACTTCTTCGAAGAACTGACAAAAGGCAAATTGTCTTACCGTACAATCGTCATCGCAACGACACTATTCAGTATTGTCATGTCGGTAATCGGCGTAGAGCAAATCGTGAAGCTATCGGTTCCACTACTTGTCCTTGTCTACCCTGTGACGATTGTTTTGATTGCCCTAAACCTTTTCGGCAAACATATCAAGAGCGACATGGTATTCAAAAGCATGGTGGTCGGTACACTATTCATCAGTGTATTCGACGCACTTGGCGCTATGGGCATTAACATCGAGGCCATGACAAGTATCATCAGCAAATTACCTTTCGCTTCAGCAGGTTTTGCATGGATTTGTCCAGCTATTCTATGTGGCTTTGTCGGTCACTTAATTGGCAAAGTATCGCCAAATAAAGAAGGTACACTCGAAAATATTCCTCAAGTATAAAATCTTGACAACGTTTTCTTACTCTGTTATCATAAATTTAACTTAGTAAGAATATTTAGGCGTGTTACTGTTAAATCAGGCATAAACCAATCAACTACTATTATTGATTAGTTTATGCTTTTTTTGTATATGGAGGATTCATGCAAAACAACTACCTCATTCTCAGAGTCATGAACAATAACGTTCTTTTGACGAAAGATTTGGCTAACGATACAGAAGCGGTGCTCATCGGTAAAGGTATCGGTTTCGGTAAAAAACAAGACCAAACCACCCTCATCTCTGGAGACTCGATAGAAAAGTCCTTTTACACCTATGATAAAAAACTTAAAAATGACTACTTGGACTTACTGAACAGCTACAGCGACGTGCTGATGGGTGTATGTGCAGAAATCATCTCCATGGCGGAAGCAAGACTCGGTCAACTGAGTGAACGCATCTTCATCGTGCTCACCGACCATATCAGCTTTGCAATAGAACGCATCAAAAATGGTATGGAAATTGACAACCCCTTTGTCCATGAAATCGAAATGCTCTATCCTGATGAATTTGCCATCGGTCAGCAAGCGAAAGATATGCTCTTCCAAGCGACAGGCATCTCAATCCCCATCGGTGAAATCGGCTTTATCGCCCTTCACTTACAGGCTGCCAAAGAGCACAAGGACGTCAAGGTTGCGGTCAAACACACACAGCTTATTAAAGATATTGTTGAACTTATAGAAACGCATCTGGATTACCATATCAAGGTCGGTTCCTTGACCCATACCAGACTCTTGACCCATATCAAGGGTTGTATCGAACGGGTTGAAATGGAACGCTACATCAACAACCCACTCGCAGCGACCATCAAAGAGGAAATCAAAGCCTCTTATGTCATTGCCCTATCCATCAAGGCACTCATGGAAAAGGTTCTGAAGAAAGCGATTCCTGAAGATGAAATGGTTTACCTTGCCATTCACATCGACCGAATCAGACGCATCAAAGACTACGAATAAAATAAAAAGATAACCGCGTGTTACTATTCAATTAGGCATGAGCGATCACCTTGGATTTTAAGATAATCCAACGTGTTGCTCATGCCTTTTTTGCATCATCTTAAACTGATTGATTAAGCCTCACTTGTGAACTCATATATAAACATATTAGGGGCTTAACGATATTAATTGAAATCGAATGACCGATTTCACACTATTTACTAGGAGGGAGTAATAATGAATCAATCTTTTGGAAAGCTTCAAAAAGTAGGTAAAGCGTTAATGACACCTGTTGCCGTATTACCTGTAGCAGCAATCTTGCTCAGACTAGGTGTCCTTTGGAACATCCCTATCATCACAGCCGCAGGTGCTGCGATCTTTGACAACTTGGCTCTATTGTTTGCTATCGGTGTCGCTTTTGGCCTTGCTAAAAACAACCAAGGTGCCGCAGGTCTTGCCGGTGCTGTCGGTTACCTAGTTATGACCAACATCGCTACAACAATCAACGACACCATCAACATGGGTGTTCTTGCAGGTATGATTGCAGGTATTGTTGCAGGTTCACTTTACAACAGATTCTATAACATCTCATTACCAGATTTCTTAGGTTTCTTTGGCGGCAAGCGTTTCGTACCAATCGTGACTTCTTTTGCAACACTAGCGCTTGGTGTTATGTTCGGTTACGTATGGCCACCGATTCAAAACTTCTTAGACGGTATCGGTAACTGGATGATCGGCGCTGGCGCAATCGGTGTTTTCTCATTCGGTTTCTTGAACAGACTATTGATTCCATTTGGTCTACACCACGTACTCAACTCAATCGTTTGGTTCGTATTCGGCGAGTTTAACGGCGCAACAGGTGACCTTGGCAGATTCTTTGCAGGCGACCCAAATGCAGGTATCTTCATGGCTGGTTTCTACCCTGTTATGATGTTCGGCCTTCCAGCAGCAGCGCTTGCAATCTATACAACTGCTAAGAAAGAAAATAGAGCAGCCGTAGCAGGTATGTTATTCTCAGTTGCATTTACATCCTTCTTAACGGGTATAACAGAACCAATCGAGTTCATGTTCATGTTCCTTGCACCAGTACTTTTCGTTGCCCATGCTATCCTTACAGGACTTTCCATGGCAATTTGCCAAAGCTTAGGTGTATTACACGGTTTTGGATTCTCTGCAGGTTTCATTGACTATACCGTAAACTGGGGCCTTGCTACAAAGCCTATCATGCTGATTCCAATTGGCGCAGCATTTGCCGCAGTATATTATTTCCTATTCGTTTTCATCATTACTAAATTCAACTTGCCGACACCAGGTCGTATGGAAGATGAATCTGGCGACGATACACTCATCAACGAATTAGGCATTTCAGGCATTGCATCAGAATACATCAAAGCACTTGGCGGCGCTTCAAACATCGAAGATGTTGACTCTTGTATCACAAGATTGAGATTGACTTTAAAGGACAACACCATCGTGGATGACAGCGCTTTAAAAGCACTGGGTGCATCTGGCGTACTTCGTCCTAACACTAAAAACATTCAAGTGATCGTCGGCACAAAAGCCAACAACATCGCTGAAGAAATGAAAGATGCCCTTCACTAGATTATAGGGTAAAACAGATAAGTTCCGATAGTGGGCAGGAGCATACGCTCCGCCCAACTATCCCCTTATTTTCACTCAAGTTCTCCTATTTGAAGGTATATATAGGAGAGTTTGAATGAGAATTAGGCTATAATTATGCTATACAAAGAATGAAGGTGAAAAAATGAATATCTATATAAATGGAAAAATAATTCTTGAAAACGACATATTGGAGAACCACATCCTCGTAGCAGATCATAAAATTCAAAAGATTTGCCCTGTAGAATCCTATGACATCCATGAAAAGGATAAGGTCATTGATTTAGACGGTCACTACCTTTCACCAGGCTTCATCAACGTCCATATCCACGGTTCCAATGGTTATGACACGATGGATGCTACCCAAGAGGCTATGGAAGCAATCGCAGCCGTCTTACCGGCATCCGGCGTCACCAGCTTCCTGGCTACGACAATGACCATGCCCAAAGAAAACATTTATAAAGCACTTCAATGCGCAAAAAACTTCATGGCTGACCCTAGCAACAAAGGTGCAGAGCTTCTCGGCATCCACGCTGAAGGTCCATTCATCTCTGCACAATACAAGGGTGCGCAAGACCCGCAGTACATCCTTGCACCCGATTATAAATTTTACGAGCCCTTTTATGACATCATCAAAATAATCACCCTCGCACCAGAAAGTGATTTGGATTTTGATTTTGCAAAGGCACTTCATGAAAAACATCCGGAAATTGTCCTTTCCATTGGCCATTCCAGCGCGAATTATGAAAAAGCGATGGAAGCCTTCAGTCATGGTATTCGTCATATCACCCATCTTTTCAATGCTATGACCGGACTCCATCACAGAAATCCTGGCATCGTCGGTGCAGCTTTGACGGAAGACTTCTATACAGAACTGATTGCAGATAATATCCATGTCAGACCTGAACTTTACAAAATGCTGTTAAAAGCAAAAGGCAAGGACCACCTTATACTCATCACAGATGCCATGTGTGCCGCTTGCCTAAAACCAGGTCTTTATGAACTAGGTGGTCAAGAAGTCATCGTTGACGAGACCTCTGCCCGACTTCATTCCGGCGTCCTAGCCGGCAGCATACTCACTATGGACCAGGCCTTAAGAAACATCCATGACTATACCTCATTGACCCTCTATGAAACGGTTAATCTGGCAACAAAGAATCCTGCCGAAGAACTGGGACTCTACCATCAACTTGGCAGTATCGATATTGGTAAAGATGCGGATTTGGTCGTCTTTGACGATCAATTTACAATAAAGCAGACTTACTGCAAAGGACAACTTACCTACTTGAAGGAGGATACAAATGCAAATTAACATCGTCAATTCCTATGATGAATTAAGTGCAAAAGCCGCTTCCATCATCATCAGTCAATTGATTTTAAAGCCTGACAGCGTACTGGGACTTGCAACCGGTTCAACACCAGAAGGCCTCTACCAACACCTCATCAAAAAATACAACGAAGGTATTTTCAACTTCTCACAAGCTAAAAGTTTCAACTTGGATGAGTATGTTGGCTTAGAACCAACCAATCCCAACAGTTATCGCTACTATATGGAAAAACATTTATTCAGTAAAATAGACCTACAAGCCGAAAGCATCCATATGCCAAACGGCATGGCCGCATCACCAGAAGCGGAATGTGCAGCCTATGAGCAAAAAATAAAAGATGCCGGCGGTGTGGATGTACAGATTTTAGGCATTGGTCGAAATGGTCACATTGGCTTCAATGAGCCATCGGTAGATTTTCAAGCCACCACACACGTTGTTAGCCTAGATGAAAAAACCATCGAAGACAACGCCCGTTTCTTTGATCACATCGACGACGTGCCAAAGCAAGCGATTAGCATGGGCATTAAAACCATCATGTCCTCAAAGAAAATTATCCTGCTGGCTTCTGGCGGTTCAAAAGCAGAAGCACTTTATGAAATGATTTACGGAAAAATCAGCCCATCTGTTCCAGCTTCCATTCTTCAACTACACAAAGACGTGACGGTCATTTGTGACGAAGCGGCGGGCGCACTGATACAAGGAAAATAATTGGAGGAAAAACATGTTTAAATTTTTAAAAAGCAATAAAGGCATCACCATCGCTGCTCCTTGCAATGGTGAAATCGTCACAATCGATCAAGTACCAGACGCAGTTTTCGCACAGAAAATGGTCGGTGACGGATTTGCAATCATACCAAGCAGCAATGACATCCACAGTCCTGTAGACGGTGAAGTCATCCAAGTCTTCCCTACTTACCACGCTATTTGTCTTAAATCGACGGATGGACTTGAAATCATCGTGCACATCGGCATTGATACCGTAGAACTAAAAGGCGAAGGCTTCACTTGTCATACCAGCGTTGGCGCGAACGTTAAAGCCGGCGACCTGCTACTCTCCTTCTCCCCAGAAATCTTGGCAGCAAAAGGCAAGAACAGCATCACGCCAGTGGTCATCACCAACCAAGAGGTTCTCAAATCTCTGAAGGTAGAAACAGGCCTTACTCATACTGCAGATACAGTAGCAAAAATAACTTTGAAATAGTTTTATAAAATAAATCAAATTTGGAGGATCTTATGAAAGAAATCATTATCAAAAACCCAACTGGATTACATGCACGACCAGCTTCACAACTTGTTATGCAATGCAAAGGCTTCGAATCCGAAATCACTTTGATTCGCGGTGATCAAACAGCCAATGCCAAGAGCATTATGAGCATCATGGCTATGGCGATCATGGGCGGCGACAAAATTCAAGTAACCGCTGAGGGCCCCGATGCAGAAGCTGCAATCGAAGCTATTGCAACTTTCTTGGAATCCCTAGAAGAATAGGAGGCCTTAAATGAATTTAAACGGTATTGGGGCTTCATCCGGTTATGGTATCGGTAAAGCGCGCATCATCAAAGAATTTGCCTACCCTACTTCCCATACAATTTCCGATATCCCCGCTGAAATTGAGCGCTTTCAAAATGCAGTTGCTCAAGCTAATACAGAACTCGAACATATTTACACCGAAAAACTCGAAAGTCTTGGCGATGAAAATGCTGCCATTTTCCAAGCCCACATCGCTATGCTGAACGATCCAGAGTGGCATGCCGGCATCATCGCAAAAATCAAATCTGACAACGAATCCGCTGAATATGCCACTAAGGTCATCGGCGATCAATATTACGAACTTTTCTCTTCTATGGATGATAGTTACTTTAAGGAACGCGCACTGGATATCAAGGACATTTCCATGCGTCTCATGAAAATATTGACAGGTGTCACCACCAACCTAGAATTTGACACATCAGAACCC